>CATPBV010000017.1 GCA_955652345.1 uncultured Solirubrobacteraceae bacterium
CCGGCAAGGGTGAAATGGTGCGGTAAGAGCGCACCGGCGTCGCGGTGACGCGGCGGCCAGGTAAACCCCACCTGATGCTAGACCAAGCAGGACCGTTCGTAGGTGGCCCGCCAAGGTCCGGGTAGGTCGCTCAGATGGATGACTGCTCGAGGTTCGGTTCCGCCGGACCAGAAACAGAATCCGGCTTACAGGCCTGCTACGGAGAGCCCCGCTCCGGCGGGGCTTCTCTATTCCCGTTGGTCTCGGATAGGCTGCGCCCCCCAACCGAGAGACCGAGAGGGAGGACTCTTGCGCCATAAGCCCGCTGTGCTCGCCGTCGCGTTCGCCGTCGCCATGTCCACAGCGTGCGCACTCGTGGTGACCCCCGCGGGGGCGGCGACCGGCGACTACGCGATCATCGCTCGCAACATCATTCCCTCCGGGCAATATGGCTCGGTCCCCGTGCCTCCGCAGTCAAGCCAGCAGGCGCAGATGTACGACGCGCTGACGCCGCTGTTCAACCACGTGACCGGCAGCGCGCTGCTCAGTGACTTCAAGTCGGAATCCGTCGGGAAGGCGATCTGCAGTCTGCCCTCGACCGAGATGGTCCCGAATCCTGGCGTGAAGGTCATTCGGGACACCTTCAACGTCCCGCACATCTGCGGAACCACCCGCGATGACGTCACCTGGGGCGCGGGCTGGGTGCTAGCTGAGGATCGCGGGCTACTGCTCGCGCAGGCTCGGTATCCCTCGTTGTTGGCGGCGGTCGACGCACCTGGCATCGACGCACTCGGCCTGATCTCGAGCCTCGCGAGCTTCACGCCTTCGGCGCAGCTCGTGTCCGAGGTCGCCAAGCAGACGGGCGCGCTGCTGGCGGCCGGCGCCAAGGGCCGCGCCGTGCTCCACGACATCGATGTCTTCCTTCAGGGGATCAACGCCTACCGGAGTGCGCACGGCGGCGGAGCTGCGTTCACGCGCGTCGACATCTACGCGTTCAACGCGCTCAAGGACCAGTTCGTCGGCGAGGGTGGCGGCGACCAAGCCGTCCGCTCGGAGTTCCTCGCGGCGCTGGAGAAGCGGCTCGGGCAGCGGCGAGGGTTCGCGGTCTGGAACGACCTGCGAGAGGCCTACGACCCCGAAGCACCCGCGAGCGTCACCGGCTCGGTGCAGCTCCAGCCGCCACCGAAGAGCATGCGGGGCAACGTGATCCTCGATCCGAACAGCCTGTCCCATCCCGCGGTCGCGGCGCTCGCCGTCGAACGCAAGCGCCGCGGCCACGCCAGCAATGCGCTGCTGGTCGCCGGCTGGCGCTCGGCTACGCACCATCCGATCATGGTCGCCGGGCCGCAGATTGGCTACTACTACCCGGGCCTCACGCTCGAGATGGACCTCGAGGGCCCCGGGATCAGCCAGCGCGGTGCGATGTCGGCACCGTTCCCGGGCTACATCTTCATTGGGCGAAGCCAGGATGCCGCGTGGTCGCTGACGTCGGCCGGCCTCGACCAGATCGATACGTACGTCGAGACGTTGTGCGGATCCGACCGCCACCACTATCAGTTCGATGGCAAGTGCAGGCCGATGCAATTCTTCGACGCGGGGTCGCTCAACGGGCACGAGATCACCTTCTACCGCACGGTCCACGGCCCGGTGTTCGGGTATGCGACCGTCCATGGGCGCCTTGTGGCGCTCTCCCATAAGCGGGCGAGCTACGGCAAGGACGTGCTCGACCAGCTCTTCTACTACGACCTCGCGCACAACCACATCCATAACGTCCACCAGTTCTTCCGGGCCGCGTTCCAGACGCCGCAGACGTTCAACTCGTTCTACGTGGACGACAAGGACATCGGCGTGTTCACAAGCGGCCTCGTGCCGATCCGGCCCTCGAACGTCGACCAGGGCCTGCCGATCGACGGCCGCGGGCACGAGGAGTGGCGGGGCTTCGTCTCCTTCAAGCATCATCCGCAGGGCATCAACCCGCCGACGGGCCAGATCGTCAACTGGAACAACCGCCCGCAAGCCGGCTACCAGGCGCCCGATGACAACTGGTCGCTCGGCGCGCTACAGCGTGTCGACCTGCTGCTGAACAACCTCGGCCACGGGCGCAATCTGACCCCCGCTCGAGTGACGGGGGCGATGAACGCGGCGGCGACCCAGGATATGCGCGAGATGACCCTCGAGCCGATCCTCTCGAGGCTTCTGCATCGGGGTCACGCTCCAAGCGCTCGCGACGCGAAGATGCTCGCGCTGCTCGAAGCCTGGCACAGGCACGGCGGAAGCCGGCTCGACCGAACCGATGTCAGCGGAATCGGCCAGATCACCGATCCGGGCGCGGCGATCATGGACGTCGCGTGGCCGCTGCTCGCCAACGCGTGGGCGAGGCCCGTGCTCGCGCCGGCGCTGTCGAACGAGCTCGCATCCTTCAACGGACAGTTCGATCAGCCCCCAGGGGGCCAGTACAACGGCTGGCACATCTACATGGACAAGGACCTGCGGACGATGCTCGGGATGCCCGTGCGGGGCACGTACGCCGTGCGCTACTGCGGCGGCGGAAGTCTCAAGCGATGCCGGAAGCTGCTGTGGGGCGCGATCGATGCGGCCGGCAAGCAGCTCGCGGCTGCCCAGGGTCCGAACCCATCCAGCTGGCGTTCGAGTGCGACGGCCGAGCGGATCACGTTCGTGCCGGGGCTGCTCACGTTCACGATGCGCTACGCCAACCGCCCCAGCGGGATCCAGCAGGTGGTCAGCTTCTTCGGACACTCCCCGCAGGACACGGGGCGGTAACGGCACCAGAAGCCCACGCTCGGGCAACCCTAGTGAGGTACCGGGCCGCCGGCGAGGGCGACGACCGCGCCGATGACGCCAGCGGCGACGAGCGTGAGGACGATGCCTAGCCGGGCGACCAGTAGGGCGATCGCTGCCGCGCCGAGGACGGCGAACTGCCAGGTCTCGCGCAGCGCGCCTGCGAGCGGGATCGCGGCGCCGATGATCGCGCCAAGAGCGGCGGGTCCGGCGCCCGCCAGGAAGGCGCCCGCGCGTGTGTCATTGCGCAGGCGACCAAAGTGGGGCCCGAGTGCGAGCACGAGCGCGAACGACGGGGCGAACGCAACGGCCGCCGCGAGAACCCCGCCCGCCAGCCCGTGCGCCGCGTAGCCAACCGCGGCGACGGTCGCGACCACCGGTCCCGGCGTCACCTGGCCGAGCGCGACCGCGCTGAGGAACTGGCTCGATGACATCCAGTGGTAGGTGTGGACGGCGTCGCCCTGCATCAGCGGGACGATCACGAATCCCCCGCCGTATGACAGTGCGCCGACCTTGAACGCGACCCAGGCCAGGGCCGGAACGCCCCCGGCGACCGCGGCGAGTGCGGGAGCGAAAAGGGACAGGAGACGTGCGCTACCCCCGCCGCGAACCGACCGGACCGCCATCTCCGCGCCGCCGCAGGCCAGCAGCACCACGACGAGGTAGGCGCCGGCGAGCGCGGCCGCGATCGCGCCGAGGACGGTATACAGCACCCAGCGAGCGCGGGCACGTCCGTCCGTGGCGCGCTTCCGGCTGGGCCCGAGCAGCCCCGAGCCTGCTTTCACCGCGACTGCCGCAATTGCAGCGCCCGCGCCCGCCCCGGCGCCTCGGACCCATGCCGGCGGTGAATGCGCCAGGAACAGCGCCGAAAGCGCGAGGATCACGACGACTGCCGGAAGCACGAACGCAAGGCCGCCGATCACGGCGCCGGGCCAGCCTGCAACCCGCCGGGCGCAGAAGATCGCGAGCTGCGTCGATGCGGGCCCAGGCAGCAGGTTGCAGGCGGCGATCGCGTCCTCGACCTCTTGCTCCGTCATCCAAGCTTGTCGCTCCACCAGGAGCTCGCGGAGCAGCTCGATGTGCGCCGGCGGCCCGCCGAAGCCGGTGACCCCGATCTTGCCCCATTCGAGCGCGATCGTATGCAGCGCAACCCGCTCTGCGCCGGGTGGCCGGCTCACCGCGCGGGCTTCGCCCCCTCGGCTACCTGGACGAGTTCGAGCCCGTCGAGCCGGTAGACCCGCCAGTCGTCGAGCAGCTTGGCGGCGACCCGTTCGTATAGCCGTATCGCCGGAGCATTCCAGTCGAGAACGACCCATTCCAGGCGAGTGCCGCTCCGCTCGATCGTGATCTCCGCGACGCGGCGCAGAAGCGCCGCGCCGATCCCGTGCCGACGGTGCTCGGGCGGGACATACAGGTCCTCGAGCCAGATCCCGGGGCGGCATTCCCAGGTCGAGAAGTTGCCGTGGAACAGGGCGAAGCCAACGGCCTCGCCCGCGAGCTCGGCGATCAGCGCCTCGGCGGAGGGGCGACTGCCGAACAACGCCTCGGCCAGCAGCTCCGGGGTGCCGGTGACATGCTCGGGCGCGCGATCGTAGGTCGCGAGCTCGACGATCCACGCGTAGATCCGCTGCACGTCGTCCGGGCCCGCTTCACGGATCTGGATCTCCGCGCTCACGCTCGGCCGCGGGCGGCTCAACGTCCGGTGAACCGAGCCTCGCGCTTCTGGATGAACGCGAGCACCCCTTCGGCGAAGTCTTCAGATTCGGCGCGTTCCTGCTGGAGCGTTGCCTCGAACTCGAGCAGCGCTTCGAAGTCGCCGTACAGCTGGTGGTTGATGGTGCGCTTGATGCTTGTGTAGGACCCGGGCGGCCCTGCGGCGAGCTTCTGCGCGAGCGCGCTCACCGTAGCCTCGAGCTCGTCGTTCGGAACCACGCGGTTGACGAGACCCCAATCGAGTGCCTGGGCCGCCGAGATCCGCTCTCCGAGGGCTGCGATCTCGAACGCCCGCGCGTGACCAACGCGCGCCGGCAGCGTCGCGGACGCACCGCCGTCGAGCCCCAAGCCGATGTTCACAAACGCCATCAGGAAGTACGCCGACTCCGCCGCCACGATCAGGTCGCACGCCAGCGCGAGCGAGCAGCCGATGCCGACGGCCGGGCCGTTGACGGCCGCGATCACCGGCTTCGGGAGCGTCCGGACCCGCACGATCACCGGGTTGTAGGCGGTGCGAAGCCGGGATACCACGTCCGGCTTTCCACCGGGGGTCAGCGGGGCGCCGGCCTTCAGGTCCGCTCCGGCCGAGAAGGCGCGACCAGCGCCCGTGATCACGATCGCCCTGACCTCGGCATCCTGATCGAGGCCGTCGAGGACTCCGATCAGCTCGTGCGCCAGCTCGCCGGTCCAGGCATTCAGCGTCTCGGGCCGGTTGAGCGTCACCTTGGCGACCGCGTCGGCGACGTCGAGCGCCACCAGCCCAGTCATCGGGGTGCCCCGAGCACCGCGCCGTCGTCGTACAGCTTGACGATGCGGATCGTCCCCGGCGGCGATGCGTCGAGACACAAGCGACAGAGGACGCACTCGTCGAGGTTCTCGCTCACGATCTCGAGCCCGTGCGCGCCCGCTCGGAAGATGTCCACAGGGCAGACCTCCTCGAGCTTGGCTGCCAGCTCGCGGTCGCCCGCGATGGAGTCGTCGACCTCGACGTCGATGAACAGGGCGGCGCTCATACGCGGGCTCCCAGCTTCGCGCGGATCATCTCTGGGATCGCCGCGATTTCCTCGGCCACCGTGATGCCCGCCTCGGCGAGCCGCTCGATCTTCTCGCTTGCCGTGTCGGCCTTGCCTTCGACGATCGTGCCGGCGTGCCCGAAGCTCATCCCCGGCATCTCGTCCATGAACCTGCCCGCCATGAACGCGACGATCGGCAGCCGCGAGTCGTTGGCGGTCACCCATCGCGCCAGGTCGGCCTCCATCCGACCTCCGGGCTCGGTGTAGATCACGATCGCCTCGGTCTGGGAGTCGGCCTCGAACAGCGGCATCAGCTCGGCGTAGGTGCTGCCGATGATCGCATCGCCGCCGGCGGAGACCGCGGTCGACTGACCGAGGCCGGCCGCGGTCAGCGTCGAGGAGATCTCGGTCGTCATCCCGCCCGACCGTGAGATCACCCCGACCGGACCCGGCGTGTATGACTTGGCGGCGTCCTTGGCGGGCCCTCCGATGCCGCCCATCTTGATCACGTCGGGGACGATGATCCCGAGGCAGTTGGGCCCGATGATCCGCGCCCCGCGCTCGGAGGCGAGCTCGACCATCTCCGCCACGTCGCGGCGGGGGATGCGTTCGGTGACGATCACCACGAGTCGGATTCCGTTCTCGAGCGCCTCGAACACCGCATCCTTGGTGAAGGCCGGTGGGACGGTGACGACCGACCCGTCGATCGGTGCCCCGTGGTGCTCTACCGCTTGCGCGACGGTGTCGAACACCGGCACGCCGTGGACGTCGCGGCCGAGACGACCCGGGGTGACGCCTCCGACGATCTTGGCGCCCTTGCCGTAGTCCAGGCACTCTCGCGTGAGGTTGACTGCCTCGCGCCCGGTGATGCCCTGGACGATGAAGGTGGTGTGCTCGTCGATCAGGATCGACATCAGACGCGCTCGCGGGCGTCGTGCTGGGGGCCGTCCACCGGCGCCGATTGCGGCCCGATGCGCTCTACCGCGCGCCTGGCCGCCTCGTGCAGCGACACCGAGCGGTCCGCGTAATCGACCCCGTAGCGCGCGAGGATCTTGAATCCTTCCTCCTCCCAGGCGCCAGGGATCCGGAAGATCGCGATTTTCTCCGCCGGGTCGTAGCCGAGCTCGACGCACGCTTTGATCACGCCACGGGCGACGATGTCCACGCGGGTGTTGGAGACGATCGACATCATCACCGCGATCTTGTCGACCCCCGGCTTGGTGAGCACCAGCTTGGCGAGGCCGCACGCCTTCGCGACCGACGGGTTGCCGCCGATCTCGCAGTAGTTGGCGGGCTGGCCGCCGCAGCTGCGTACCGCGTCGAACAGGGTCAGCGAACCCCCACCCGCTCCGATCACAAGTCCGAGGTTTCCGTCGAACTCGGTCACGTTGCCGGCGACTCCGCGGTGATCCTGCGCATCCACCTCCTCGCCCGCAAGCTCGAACGCCGTCGGCTCGCGCGCCTGCCGGGTCTCCTGCTCGCCGACTCCGAGCTCCGCCAGCAGAGCCCGCTGCCGCGGTCTGGCCTCGTTCTCCACGTCCATGTGCGCGTCGAGCGCGAGAAACGATCCGTCCGCGAGCTCTCCCAGCGGATTGATCTCCGCGAGCGTCATGTCGTATTGCAGGAACAGCCGAGCGAGCCGAGCGACGATCGGGGTCAGTCGGGTCAGCGCCTGGCCCGTGATGCCGAGCGACGAGATCAGCTGCTTGGCCTGCCAGTCCGCGAACGGCCGAAGCGTCGAGAAATGCGCGCTGACCACGTGTTCGGGGTGGCGCTCCGCCACCTCCTCGATGTCGATTCCGCCCATGTCCGAGAACAGCAGCACAGGCAGCTTGCGGATCCCGTCCCATACGACTCCGGCGTAGTACTCGTGTTGCACAGCCGCACGCGAGTCGACCAGAACCCCGCGCGGCATGTGCCCGCCGATCTCGAGCGCCAGCACGCGCTCGGCGTGCGTCGCGGCCTCGTCGGGGGTATCGGCGAACTGGACGCCGCCGGCCTTCATCCGACCGCCGCTCAGCACCTGGGATTTGATCACCACCGGGGCCGCGATCTCGGCGGCGATCTCCCGCGCTCGCGCGGGCGTGCGCGCGAACCCGTGCTTGCCCACCGGGATCCCCGCCTTGGCGACGATCGCCCGCGATTCGTACTCGAAGAAGCGCATCGGGCCGGGGAGGCTACCGAGGTGAAGGGCCGCCGGCTTCGCTGCGAGACGGTCGAGCTCGGCTGACAGACTGCCCGTCAGTGGACCTCTCCGTGTTCTTCGTTGGAACCGCCGGCTCGATCCCGACCTCACACCGCGGGTTGCCCTCGGTGCTCGTTCGCCGGGGCGCAGACCGCATCCTGTTCGATTGCGGCGAGGGCACCCAGCGGCAGCTCGTCCGCTCGGTCGGCCTGACTGAGCTGACCGAGGTGTTCCTGACGCATTTTCATGCAGATCACTGGCTGGGGCTCCCCGGGATGCTGAAGACGTTCGACCTTCGCGGTCGGGAGCGTCCGCTCGCGATCCACGGTCCCCCTGGGCTTCGTGAGCTCCTGACGGGGGCGATGCGGGTCGCGGGAAGGGTCCGTTTCCCCCTCGAGCTGAACGAGCTCGCGCCCGGGGACGTGCTCGAGCGAGACGGGTACAAGCTCGCGGCGGTCGAGGTCGCGCACAAGGGGCCCGCGCTCGCATACGTGATCTACGAGGCGCAGCGCCCCGGCGAGTTCGATGCTGAGGCAGCCGTACGTCTCGGGCTCACGCCTGGCCCGGAGTTCGGCCGCCTGCAGCGGGGCGAGACGGTGCGCGGGGTCGAGCCCGAGCAGGTCCTGGGGCCGCCCCGGCCCGGCCGCAAGCTCGTCCTCTCGGGAGACACGGGTCCGTGCGAGACCTTGCGGATCGCCTCGCACGGCGCCGACCTGCTGATCCACGAGGCGACATTCGCCGAGGAGGAGCGCGACCGAGCCGCCGACACGGGTCACTCGACCGCCACGGATGCGGCCTCGCTCGCGCGCGACGCGCAGGTGACGCTGCTCGCCCTGACTCACTTCTCGACCCGATATCCCGTGAGCGTGCTTCGCGACGAGGCACGAGCGATCTTCCAGAACGTCGTCGTGCCGCGCGACTTCGACACGATCGAGATCCCGTTTCCGGAGCGCGGCGAGCCTCAGCTCGTGCGCTGGGACGAGCGCCCGGACCCGGAAGCAGCGACCGCCGAGGCGCTCACAGAATCCACGACGTGACGTCGGCGATAGAACGCGTGCAGACCGTCAGGCTGGTCTGCGAACGCCTGCGACCCGAGCATCTACCGGAGCTGTTTCGCCTGGCAGGCGACCCACGGGTCGCGGCTTGGAACCGGGCTGACGGCAGGCCGCCGAGCAAGCGCGACGTAGCCGATTCACTGGCGGCGAAGTTGGCTCACTGGCAGCGGCATGGATTCGGCCAGTGGTTGCTTCGCGACCGCCTAACCCGCGTGACGGTCGGGCAAGGGGGTCTACAGCACACGCGCGTTGGTGGACAGGATGAGGTCGAGGTCGGCTACGCGATCGTCCCCGAGCGCTGGGGCCAGGGGCTGGCGACCGAGATGGCGCAGGCCGCGGTCACCGTGGCATTCGGCGAGCTGGGGCTCACCGATGTGGTGGCGTTCACGCTTACGCACAACGCTGCTTCGCGTCGGGTGATGGAGAAGGCCGGGTTCGCCTTCGAGCGGGACATCGAGCACGCTGGACTGCCGCACGTGCTCTACCGACTGCAGACGGACGCTTCTTGCAACCCCCCATCTAGGGGGCGATAACCCGTCACTGGTGCACGGCGATTTCGCGAATGACAGGGTGACGACGCTATGTGTCCTCAGCCTGGCACGTGACGGTTCGCTTGTGTCGAGTGCCGAGTTGTCGCCCCCTCCCAGCTCGTGCGACTCCCTCCGGGGCCGCTGCTACGCTCCCGTCCGTCGGCCCCTTTAACCCGGTCCCGCGAGGCCAGGAAGGAGCACGTTGCCAGGCCAGACGGTCGTCCTCGACCGCGATGACATGCGCCGCACGCTGGTGCGGATCGCCCACGAGATCGTCGAGAAGAATGCGGACGGCCAGATTGCGCTCGTCGGGATTCACCGGCGCGGCGCGATCCTCGCCCGGCGGCTCCAAGCGCTGACCAGCGAGCTGCTCGAGCCTGCGGTACCGCTCGGGTACGTCGACATCGCGTTCTACCGCGACGACCTCGCGATCCGGCCGAGCGCGCCGATCGTGCACGCGACCCAGCTGGACTTCCCCGTCGATGCGCGCACGATCGTGATCGTCGACGACGTGCTCTACACCGGGCGGACCGTGCGAGCGGCGATCGACGAGGTGTTCGACTTCGGGCGTCCGGCACGGGTGCAGCTGGCGGTGCTGGTCGACCGCGGCCATCGCGAGCTCCCGATTCGCCCGGACTACGTCGGCAAGAACATTCCGACCTCACAGCAGGAGCGAGTCAACGTGCGGGTGCAGGAGGTCGACGGCCACGACGAGGTGACGATTGGGCCCGCCCCCGAGCCGAGGAGAGTCGCCGCATGACCAAAGGCCCCGCATGAGCAGCACCACCCACCCGATCGGGAAGAACCCCATCCCTCGCCACCTGATCTCGATCGACGACCTCGACCGCGCTGCGATCGAGCGGATCCTCGACCGCGCCGAGTCCTTCGCCGAGGTTCAGGGCCGCGAGATCAAAAAGGTACCGGCGCTTCGCGGGCGCACGGTCGTCAACCTCTTCTATGAGGCGAGCACCCGGACCAGCTCGTCGTTCGAGCTTGCGGCCAAGCGGCTCTCGGCTGACGTCGTGTCGGTGCGCTCGATCGGGTCGAGCGTCGAGAAGGGGGAGTCCCTCAAGGACACAGTGCAGACGCTGTCGGCCTACGACCCCGCTGCGATCGTGATCCGCTCGCCTCATGTGGGCGCGGCGCAGCTCGTGGCCGGCTGGACATCCGCCGCGGTCATCAACGCCGGCGATGGCAAGCACGAGCACCCCACTCAGGCGCTGCTCGACGTGTTCACGCTCCGCCGCGAGCTCGGCTCGCTCGATGACGTAAAGATCTGGATCGTCGGCGACGTGCTGCACTCACGCGTCGCGCGCTCTGACATCCTGGCCTTCAGGCGGATGGGCGCCGCGGTCACCGTCTGCGCCCCACCCACGCTCATCCCGCGCGGGGTCGAGGCGCTCGGCTGCCAAGCGACCCCGACGCTCGGCGGCCTCGACGAGGCCGACGTCATCTACGTCCTGCGGATGCAGCGCGAGCGGATGCGCGACTCGTTCGTGCCCTCGCTGCGCGAGTACGCCGAGCGCTACCAGATCAACTCGGCGCGCCTGCGCCCCGGCCAGCTCGTAATGCACCCCGGGCCGGTCAACCGCGGGGTCGAGCTGTCCGGCGAGGTGATCGACTCAGACCAGGCGCTGATCGGGGCGCAGGTGAAGGCCGGCGTCGCGGTCCGGATGGCCGTCCTCTATGAGCTACTGGTGCCGGCTCCCGTTCTGGCGGTGGTGGCGTGATGGCTGTGGCGCGACTTCACCACCGACCCGCCGAGCCGGCAGAGCTCCTGATCCGAGGCGCTTACGTGCTCGACCCGCGCAGCGACCTCGACGACCCGCACGACATCCTGATTCGCGGCGGGCGGGTCGCAGAGCTCGGCGCCCCGGGCACGCTCCAGCCGCCACCGAGCGGCGACGTCCTGCAGGCGATCGGCAAGCACGCGTTCCCCGGGTTCGTCGACCCCCACGTGCACCTGCGCACCCCCGGCGAGGAATACAAGGAGGATCTCCAGACGGGCACGCGCGCGGCGGCGGCCGGCGGCTTCTGCGCGGTGATTGCGATGCCAAACACCAAGCCGGTGGTCGACGAGGCCGCGGTGCTGCGGTCGCTGACCGACCTGGCCCGGCGCGATGCGGAGGTGCCGACGGGATTCCTTGCGGCGATCACCCGCGGGCTCGACGGCCAGGAGCTGACCGAGATGGCTGAGCTGCGCGACGCCGGCGCGCTCGGGTTCACCGACGACGGCAAGCCCGTGACTTCGGCAGGGATGCTTCGCAAGGCGCTCCAGTACCAGCGGCTCGCCGGCGGGCTGCTGGCGCTTCACGAAGAGGATCCGTCGCTCTCCCGCGACGGCGCGATGCACGAGGGAGCGGTGTCGGCACGGCTCGGCCTGGCGGGGATCCCGTCGCTGTCGGAGTCGACGATGGTGATGCGCGACGCGGCGCTGGCCCGATACGAGGACGCGCGGGTGCACTTCCAGCACCTCTCGTGCGAGGAGTCCGTGCAGGCGCTTCAGCAGGCGAGGCAGGCCGGCGCCCGCGTCTCCGCCGAGGTCTGCCCCCACCACCTGACGCTGACCGAGGACATCGTGAGGACGCTCGACAGCCGCTTCAAGATGAACCCGCCATTGCGCTCCGAGAGCGACCGCCTGGCACTGGTTCAGGCCCTCAAGGACGGCGTCATCGACTGCATCGCCACCGATCACGCGCCCCACGCGCGGCACGAGAAGGAGGTCCCGTTCGAGGAAGCGCCGATGGGCACCACCGGGCTCGAGACCGCGTTCGCCGCGCTCTACACCGAGCTCGTGCTCGCGGGCGAGCTCGAGCTGCCCGTCATCGTCGAGCGGATGAGCGCGGGTGCCGCGGTATACGAGCTCCCCGTGCCGCGCATCGCTCCCGGCGAGCCGGCAAACCTCTGCCTCGTTGATCTCGAGGCAAGCTTCGAGGTCGGCGCGGGCGGCTACTTCAGCCGCTCAGAGAATTGCTGCTACCACGGGCGCACGCTGCGCGGCCGCGTGCTGCTGACGATCGCCGCGGGGACGGTCGCCTACCGTGGGCGGCTGCTCGCCAAGGCCCCGGCGCTGGCGTGAATAAGGCCACAGCCTACGTCCTGCTCGAGGACGGGACTCGCTTCGACGGTCTGGCTTGCGGCGCTGACGGCCACGCGGTCGGCGAGGTCGTGTTCACCACTTCGATGACCGGCTATCAGGAGGCGATGACGGACCCGAGCTACGCCGGTCAGCTGATCGTGTTCACGTACCCGATGATCGGCAACTATGGCGTCCGCGACGACGCGATGGAATCAGACCGCGCCCACGCCCGGGCCGCGATCATGCGCGCTGCCGTCGACCGGAGCGATGCCCCGGGATCGCAGCAGGGCTGGCTCGAGTGGCTGCGCGGCCAATCGACCCCGGCGATCACCGACCTCGACACACGCGCGCTGGTGCGCCACATCCGAGACCGGGGAGCGATGCGGGGAGGAGTTTTCCCGGCGCGGATTGCAGAGCCACAGGCGCAGGAGCTGATCGCCGCCGAGCCACAGATGACCGGGCGGGACCTCGCCCGCGAGGTGACGCCGTCAAGGCTGGTCGTGCTGGAGGGCGACGGGGGTCCACGAATCGCGATGATCGATACCGGTGTCAAGCTCTCGATCGTCCACAACCTGCTGGCGCGGGGGGTTACCGTCGAGCTCCATCCGTGCACGGCGAGCGTGGCCGAGCTGACTCGAGGCGATCCCGACGCAATCTTTCTCGCGAACGGCCCTGGAGATCCCGCAGCGCTCGACTACATCGTCGAGACCGTCGGGCAGCTCGTCGGGAAGCTCCCTGTGTACGGGATCTGCCTGGGTCACCAGTTGCTCTGCCGCGCGATTGGCTTGGACACCTACAAGCTGCCGTTCGGCCACCACGGCGCAAACCATCCGGTCAAGGACTTGACGACCGGACGGACGGAGATCACCAGCCAGAACCATGGCTTTGCGGTGCTCGGCCCGGGCGGCGCGCGGACGATCGACGAGGACGTCCCCGTGCGCTGGGAGACCCGCTTTGGCGCGGCCGAGCTGACCCACATAAACCTCTACGACCGCACGGTCGAAGGCCTGGTGCTCAGAGACGTCCAAGGCGCCACCGTCCAGTACCACCCCGAGGCCGGCCCGGGCCCGCACGACGCGCTGTACCTGTTCGACCGGTTCGTGCGGGAGATAGGGGATAGGCAAGCCCAGAAGGTGCTCGCCTAAGCAGCCCATGCCCCGCCGAGACGATCTCAAGAAGATCCTCCTGATCGGCTCCGGGCCGATCGTGATCGGCCAGGCCGCCGAGTTCGACTACTCGGGCACCCAGGCCTGCCGCGTTCTGATGCAGGAGGGTTACGAGGTGGTGTTGGTCAACTCCAACCCGGCGACGATCATGACCGACCCGGAGGTTGCGACCGCCACCTATATCGAGCCGCTGCTGCCCGGGCCCGTCGCCCAGGTGATCGCTCGCGAGAAGCCCGACGCGCTGCTGCCGACGCTCGGCGGTCAGACGGCGCTGAACCTCGCCAAGGTCCTGTATGAGGATGGAACACTCGAGCAGCACGGGGTCGAGCTGATCGGCGCGGACTATCCGGCGATCGATCGAGCCGAGAACCGCGAGCGGTTCCGCGAGACGATGACCGCCGCCGGGCTGCGGGTGCCGCGCAGCTCGATCGCCCACACGGTCGCCGACGCGGAAGGGGCGCTATCCGAGATCGGGCTGCCGTTGATCGTTCGGCCCGCGTTCACGCTCGGCGGCACCGGGGGCGGGGTCGTCCGCACTGAGGGCGAGCTCGACCGCGTCGTCTCCCGCGGCCTCGAGGCCTCGCCGATCGGCCAGGTGCTGATGGAGGAGTCGGTGCTCGGCTGGGGCGAGTTCGAGCTCGAGGTGATGCGCGACCGCTCCGACAACGTCGTGATCGTATGCTCGATCGAGAATCTCGACCCGATGGGGGTGCACACCGGCGACAGCGTCTGCGTTGCCCCTCAGCAGACCCTCAGCGACAAGCAGTATCAGGCGCTCCGCGATCAGGCGATCACCGTGATCCGCGCCGTCGGCGTGCAGACCGGCGGCTCGAACGTGCAGTTCGCCGTCAACCCGGTCACCGACGAGATCGTCGTGATCGAGATGAATCCGCGCGTGTCGCGCTCGAGCGCTCTCGCCAGCAAGGCCACCGGGTTCCCGATCGCCAAGATCGCCGCCCGCCTCGCGATCGGCTACACCCTCCAGGAGATTCCCAACGACATCACGCGGGCGACGCCCGCGAGCTTCGAGCCGGCGATCGACTACTGCGTCGTCAAGTGGCCACGGTTCGCGTTCGAGAAGTTCCCCGGCGCCGAGGCCGGCCTCACAACCCACATGAAGTCGGTGGGGGAGGCGATGGCGATCGGCCGCACCTTCAAGCAGGCGTTCGCCAAGGCACTCCGCTCGCGCGAGCTCGATTCGATCCCGCGGTCGCCCGAAGGCAGGGAGGAGCTCCTCCACACGCTGGAGGTGCCCGGCCCGGAGCGCTTCGACCACCTGCTCGAAGCCCTTCGCCGCGGCGAGGCCGTCGACGAGCTCCACCGCCGGACCAGCATCGCACCGTGGTTCCTGCACGAGCTCGCCGAGCTTGCCGACCAGGGCGACGCTCCGTTCACCGGCTCCAGGACGTTCAAGTCGGTCGACACCTGCGCCGCCGAGTTCGCCGCCGAGACGCCCTACTACTACTCGGGCTGGGAGCGCCCGGGACGAGACGAGCCTGCGCACGAGGTGCGCCGCGGCGAGCGCCGAAGCGTCGTGATCCTCGGCTCGGGTCCGAACCGCATCGGACAGGGGATCGAATTCGACTACTGCTGCGTACACGCCGCCCAGACGGTGCGCGAGCAGGGCCTCGACGCGGTCATGATCAACTGCAACCCCGAGACGGTCTCGACCGACTACGACACCTCCGACAGGCTGTACTTCGAGCCGCTGACGCTCGCCGACGTGCTCGGCGTGTGCGAGGTCGAGAAGCCCGAAGGCCTGGTCGTCCAGTTCGGAGGCCAGACGCCGCTGAAGCTCGCCGCCGGGCTCGATGCCGCCGGGGTGAGGATCCTCGGCACGAGCATCGAGTCGATCGACCTTGCGGAAGATCGCTCCCGGTTCGCCAGGCTGCTCGACAGCCTCGGCTACAAGGGTCCTCGCTACGCCGCCGCTTCCTCCCCGGAAGAGGCACTTGCGAACGCACCCGGCGTCGGCTTCCCGCTGCTGGTCCGCCCGAGCTACGTGCTCGGCGGGCGCGCGATGGAGATCGTCTACAGCGTCGAGGGTCTGCGCGAGTACCTGGAGCGGGTCGAGCGGGCGCCCGGGTCGAAGATCTACCTGGACCGCTTCCTCGAG
>CATPBV010000018.1 GCA_955652345.1 uncultured Solirubrobacteraceae bacterium
GGATCTCGGCGACCGACTGGATTCCCGGCGGGTTCGACTCCGACGACGCGGTGCAGTTCGCCCGGATGCTGCTCGAGCACGGTTGCGACATCGTCGACGTCTCGACCGGGCAGGTCACGCCGCTCGAGCGCCCCGCATTCGGGCGCAGCTACCAGACTCCGTTCGCCGACCGGATCCGAAACGAGGTGGGGATCCCGACGATTGCGGTAGGGGCGATCTCGAGCTACGACGATGTGAACACGATTGTGCTTGCGGGTCGTGCGGATCTGTGTGCGCTGGCGCGCCCGCATATCTACAACCCCCACTGGACGCTCCACGCCGCGGCCGAGCAGGACTACGACGGGGTGGAGTGGGTGCCTCAGTACCGCGCGGGCTCGCGCCGCCCGCCGGCGGGGAAGGAGGCTGTCCGCAAGGAGCTCGAGCGGACGTTCGAGCCGGCCCTCACGCCGGACCGGGGGTAAGCGGGCGAACGTCACAACCGATGCGTCGCGTCAACCGTTGTGACCTTTGCCCGCGCTACGCGGGCAAACGTCACCGCCGCGCCGGGCGCCCGATCGTTTGTAACGTTCGGCCGCCTGCAGACCGTCCGAAGTGCTTGTCTCCTAACCGCGCACCGACAGTATTTCGCGCAAGCGACTGAGCCCGTCCCACACGTCGGCGAAGCTCGTCGTCAGCGGCGAGAGGCCGAGCCGGATCACGTCCGGTGTGCGGAAGTCGACGATCACTCCGCCGTCGATCAGCCGTGTAGACAGCGCTCGTGCGTCGGGATGGACGAGGGCGACGTGGGCGCCCCGCCTGATCGCATCGCGCGGTGAGCCGACACTCACCCCAAGTGGCGCGAGCAGCTCGTCGGTGACGGCGATCGCGTAGTCGGTCAGCTGCATTGCCTTCCGGCGGATCCCGTCGATCCCCGCCTCGATCACGAGGTCGGCGCCGGCGCTCACCGCCGCCAGGGCGATCACCGGAGGTGTTCCGGACAGCATCGCGGTGATGCCCTCGGCCGGCTCGTAGCCGGGCGCCATCTCGAATGGGTCCTGCCTGCCGAGCCAGCCCCAGATCGGCTGGCGTAACTCCTCCTGGAGCCGCCGCGCCACGTACAGGAACGCGGGTGCCCCGGGGCCGCCGTTCAGGTACTTGTAGGTGCATCCGACCGCGAGGTCGACGTCCTCGGCGTCGAGCTGCACGGGCACTGCGCCGATGCTGTGCGACAGATCCCACAGCATCAATGCGCCCGCGTCGTGGGCGAGCCGGGTGGTCGATCCCATGTCGAGGACGAACGCGGACCGGTAGGAGACGTGGGTGAACGTCACCAGCGCGGTCTGCGCTCCGATCAGCTCCTTAACTTGATCGGGCTCTGGCCCCCGGTGCGGGTCGGCCTCCACCCATCGGATCCGCATCCCGTTCCGCGCCGCAAGGCTCTCCAGCACGTACCGGTCGGTGGGGAAGTTGTCGCGGTCGGTGACGATCTCGGTGCGGTCCGGGCGGGCTTGGAGCGCGGCGCTAGCGAGCTTGTAGAAGCAGACGGTCGTCGAGTCGGCGATCGCGACCTGGCCCTTCGCGGCGCCGAGAAGCGCCTCCCCGATCCGGTCCCCGATCTCGAGCGGAAGCTCGAGCCACCCCTCGGTCCAGGCTCGGATCAGCCGCTCGCCCCAGTTCTGCTCGATCAGCTCGGCGACCCGCGTCGGCGTCTCGCGCGGTAGCCGCCCGAGCGAGTTTCCGTCGAGGTAGATGACTCCGTCGTCGGCGAAGACGAAGCGGTCGCGGAAGGCGCGCAGAGGGTCGCTCGCGTCTCGGTCGAGCGCGGAGGCGCGATCGAGGGTGGCAGTCGCCAAGGCTGCTCGTCAGCCCCGCGGGACGAACGCGAGCGTCCGCGTCGGGCTACCCGTCCCCCCGACCAGCCGCAGCGGCGCGACCACGATCAGCGCCCCGGTGATCGGCAGGCGGTCGAGGTTCGCGAGCTGTGTCAGCCCGAGGCGACCGGCGCCGAGCAGCAGGTTGTGCAGCGGGAACGGCGGGTCGAAGCCCCCCGCGGCGCCGGCATCGATGCCGACGGTCTCGACGCCGAACCCCGAGATCCGGCGCTCCTGGGCGAGCCACCGGGACGCCTCGACATCGGGTCCCGGCGTGACCGGCCCGCTGTCCCCGACGTTCAAGAACGCCGCCTCGTCCTGGGCGCGCACGCCCCAGCCGGTGCGAAACAGCACCCATGCCCCGTCTGGCATCCGCCCGTTTTCGGCCTCCCACGCCTCGAGATCAGCGGCCGTCAGCAGATAGCCGGGGTCCTGCTCGGTCTCGGCGGTCTTGTCGACCACGCACGCGGGCCCGACGAGCGATGTGATCGGGATCGACGCGACGTCCGCGCCGTCCTTGCCGGTGACCCAGTGGATCGGGGCGTCCAGGTGCGTGCCGACGTGCTCGCCGATCGTCAGCGTGTACCAGGCCCAGGCCGGCCCGCGGTCGTCGTAGCGGCTGATCTCCTCGCGGGACAGCCCCGGGGTGTTCGCAAACGGCGGCGGCAGCTTGATCACCGGTGTCGCTTCGCTGAGCGGCTGGGTCAGCTCGACGACCTCGACGCGGCCCGATGCGATGCCGTCGATGAGGGCGCCGACCTCGGTGGTTTGGGTGCTGGACATGATTGATTGCTCCCTTCGTTCATTTGCGCATTCACCCCGCGCGGAACGCCTCCTCCAGCCACTCGGCACAGATCTTGGGGTTGACCTTCGCGTCGAGCACGAGCGGTCCGTGCGGGTTGATCAGCCAATCCTCGACCACCGCCAGGTCCGCGACGCTGCGGACCGTAGCCGACTTGGCGCCGGCGGCCCTCGCGATCCCCGCCAGGTCGGCGTCCGGAAAGCGAACCAGCGAGACGTCGTGGCCCATCGGCTCGAAGTGGTGCACCTCGGCGCCATAAGCGGCGTCGTCATAGATCAGGACGAGCAGCATCAGCTTGAGGCGCGCGGCAGTCTCGAGCTCCGCCAGCGCCATGAACGCGCCGCCGTCCCCGATTGCGGCGACCGTCGGCCGGTCAGGACGAGCTATCGCGGCGCCGATCGCGTTTCCGAGACCCAGCCCAACCGCCTGGAACCCGTTCGGGAAGACCCAGGCGCGCGCGTCGGGCACCGCAAGGTACATCGACGGGTACCCGAGAAAATGCCCCGAGTCGACCGCGACGGCGCGGTCGCGCGGAAGCATGCGATCAAGCGCGATGGACAGCGTTCGCGGGTCGATCCAGTCCTCGGTCCCGGCGTCGTCGTACGGGTCATCCGCCCAGCGCCGGCTCGCGATCTGCTCGGCGAGCCCGCCCGCTCGAAAGCCCGGAGCGGAGTGACCGCGGCGCTCGAGCTCCTCAGTCAGGCGGGCGGCGGCCGCTCGCGCATCCGCGATCAGCGCCAGGTCGGCGGGTCGGCTGCGCCCGATCGCCCGGGGCTCGATGTCGACCTGGATGACTCGGGCGCCAGCGTCGATCATCGCGCCGTGCTTGGTCGTCCAGTGGTTGACCGAGGCGCCGAACATCAGCACCAGGTCAGCCTGGGGGAGGAGCTCGGCAGCGAACGGGCTGGCGAATCCTCCGGAGATACCGAGCGCGTAAGGGAGATCGGCGAACAGGCCGTTGGCGGGGGCGGAGGTGGCGAGCAGCGCGCCGATCCGGGCGCCGAGCTCCTCGAGCTGACCGCCGGCGTCGGCGAGCACCGCGCCGCGGCCCGCGATGATCGCCGGCCTGCTCGCGTTCATGATCATGTCCGCCGCGGTGGCGAGCGACTGCTCGGAAGGCTCCGGGGCGGGTAGCGGCGGCGCCGGCGGCCTCGATGGCGTGGCCTGGACCGGGGGCAGCGGCTGCATGTCGATCGGGAGCATGAGGACCACCGGACGCCGTTCCAGTTGCGCCCGCTGGTACGCGCGCTGCGCGTCGTCCGCCGCCGTCTTCGGGCCATGGACGCGGTCGGCGATCGCTCCAACCGACTCGACCAGGTCGTGTTGGTCGATCCGGAAGTTCGAGGTGAGCGCCGCGGCGGGCGCGTCGCCGGCGAGGATCAGCACCGGACTTCGGCTCTTCGCGGCCTCCGCGATGCCGGTCATCGCGTTCGTCAGGCCAGGCCCCTGGTGGACGCTCGCGACCCCAACCCGGCCGCTCACGCGAGCATAGCCATCGGCCATGCACACGGCGCTGCACTCGTGGCGGGCGTGATGAAAGCGCGCACCCCCACGGGCGAGCGCATTCGTCACCACCAGGTTCCCACTCCCGAGGATGCCGAAGGCGTCCGTGACGCCCTGCGCCGCGATAGTCGCGCCGACCACGTCCGCAACGCTTGCGGGCGGGGCGCTGCGCTCTCGTCCCAGTTGATCAGCCGGTGTGGCCTGCTCGACGCTCATCTGACGCGAGCGCCATGCTACCTCGCCGATTGCGCCGGGTCAGGGGGCCAGGGCGGTCGCTGCGATGAGAACTCCCGCGCGCGGTCGTCTTAGCGTGTATGAACACTGACGACTGGCCAGAACCGATGTTCGGCATAGTGTGATTTCCATGAGTACTGAGGTCCAGACAACCGGTGCTGGCGCCGATCAGAAGGCGCTCAATGGCGACGCGGCTATCAGCGTGAGAGGCGTGTCGAAGTCGTTCGGCGACGTCAGGGCGCTCGTCGACGTCGACCTCGACGTCGCGCGCGGGACGGTCCTTGGCCTGCTCGGACCGAACGGCGCCGGCAAGACGACGCTCGTCCGGATCCTCGCCACGCTTCTGAGCCCAGACGCTGGAAGCGCCCAAGTGGCAGGGCTCGACGTCCAGCGTCAGGCGGCGGAGGTGCGCCAGCACATCGGGCTCGCGGGCCAGTACGCCGCGGTCGACGAGAACCTGACCGGGCTCGAGAACCTGACGATGGTCGGACGGCTGTACGGCGAGCCCCGGAGCACGGCCAAGGCCCGCGGTCTCGAGCTGCTCGAGCGCTTTGAGCTCACGGACGCCGCCCATCGGCCCGTGAAGACCTATTCCGGAGGGATGCGGCGCCGCCTCGACCTCGCGGCGGCGCTCGTCGCCAGGCCGCCGGTGCTGTTCCTCGACGAGCCCACCACGGGGCTGGATCCCCGCAGCCGCCTCGGGCTGTGGGACGTGATCGAGACGCTCGTCAGCCGGGGCGCCACCGTGCTGCTCACCACCCAGTACCTCGACGAGGCCGACAGGCTGGCCGACCGGATCGCCGTGATCGACCACGGACGGGTGATCGCCCAAGGGACCTCCGACGAGCTCAAGGATAAGGTCGGCGGCGAGCGCCTCGAGGTGCATCTCGAGGACCCATCCGTCGCCGACAGGGCGGAGCAGGCGCTCGCGGTGATGTGCGATGACCCCCCCACGGTCGAGGGGGACATCGTGCGGATCGGCGTCAGGCGGCGCCCGGGCATCCTCGTCGAGGCGGTGAGGAGGCTTGACGAAGCGGGCGTTGGCGTAGATGACATCTCGCTGCGCCGGCCGACGCTCGACGACGTGTTCCTATCGCTGACCGGACACGCGGCGGAAGAGGAC
>CATPBV010000019.1 GCA_955652345.1 uncultured Solirubrobacteraceae bacterium
ACCGTCGAGAGCCCGTGCAGGCGCGTGTATAGCTCGAAGTACCCCTCCGCGGCGTACTTCGCCTGCCCGTACGGCGCGAGCGGCCGGATCGGATGGTCCTCGGGCGTCGGCAGCACGTCCGCGTCGCCGTACAGGCCGCCGCCGGTGGAGGTGTTGACGACGCGTCGTGCGCCGGTGGTCCGGGCCGCCTCGAGCACCGCGATCGTTCCCAGGACGTTGGCGGTGGCGTCGCCGGCCGGATGCTCCACCGAGTAGCGGACATCGATCTGCGCGGCGAGATGGAAGACGAGCTCGGGACGGACCGTTTCGAAGATCTCCGCAATCGCCTGCGCGTCGGCGACGTCGGCGACCCGCAGCTGCGCTCCGCGATCCACCGCCTGCTCGAGATTCGATCGCTTGCCCGTCGAAAGGTTGTCCACGACGGTCACCTCGTGCTCGCCGGCGAGCAGTCCGTCGACGAGATTTGATCCGATGAACCCCGCACCCCCTGTGACCACGCAGCGCATTGGTGCATGCAGGTTATGTCCTGGGGGCTCGTAGGTGAATAGCCACTTGTTGAGTCGTTCGAATGAGCTTCGCCTGGCTGCGTCCTCGGGGCTTGACGTAGCGCTGCTACGCCTGCGCCCCTGCGTCCTTGCCATGCTCGCTCCTCGAGCGCCTCAACGGCGCGCCTGTTCATCTACGAGCCCTGCGGAGGACACGGGTGTCGGGCCCGTGTCGCCTTGTGCTGCGACACGGACCCGACGAGGACGGCCCGGGTAGGGCTGGGGGCCGTCCCGGCCCACGAGAAAGGGGGCGATGCTCGTGGGCTTTCACGACTTCCGTGTCGATGCAAGCATAACCGCTCCCCGCCAAGCTTGCGCCAAACCTCATTCAAGCTCATCAAAGCGGCGCAGAGCAGCTGAATCCGATGCTTGATACACAGCCTCTCACAGGACACCGCCCACCAACAGCGAAACCTCACGCCAGCTCGGTCGTTGCAAGAAGTAGGTTTCCTGACGCTCCGCCGCAGACGGGAAACTTGCGCTCGCGGAACACGCCCATGCAACCGGAAAGCTCACCGCAGCCCCAGCCCGCGCTCGTCGGCTCCCCGCTGACGATCGACGTCCTCGGCGTCCCGCTTGCGCTGACCGACTACGAAGAAACGCTCGACTGGATCGACGCGGTGGTCGCAGCTCGCGATCGCGGCTTCGTCTGCGTCTGCAATGTCCACACGGTGATGGCATCGGCCGAGGATCCCGACCTGCGCGATGCACTCCTGTCGTCATCGATCAACGTGCCAGACGGGCAGCCGCTGGTGTGGGCGCTGAGCGCGCTCGGCCATCGCCTGCGTAGCCGGGTCTACGGACCGGAGTTGATGGCGAGAGCCTGCGAGCGCGCCGCCGAGAGCGGCCGCCGGTTCTACCTGTACGGCGGCCACGATCAGGGGGCTCTGTTCCAGCTGACGCTCAACCTTCGTCACCGCTACCCGGGCATCAAGATCGTCGGCGGCTTCTCGCCGCCCCACCGCCCGCTAACCGACGATGAGCGCCTCGGAATCGCGCACGAGATCGACCATTCCCGAGCGGACGTGGTATGGGTCGGGATCGGAGTCCCGAAGCAGGAGAAGTGGATGGGCGAGATGCGCGCGGTGCTCGAGGCGCCCGTGCTGGTCGGTGTCGGCGCCGCCTTCGACTTCCACGCCGGCCTCGTTCCCCAAGCACCCGTCTGGATCCAGGGCGCCGGCCTCGAATGGGCCTATCGCCTGGCTCACGAGCCGCGCCGCCTGTGGCGGCGCTACGCCCGCTATAACCCGCGCTTCGTCGGCGCGTTCGCCCGTCAGCTCGCCGCCCACCGGCGATCCGCTCGCCGGCCCTGAGCCGACCTGCGGGCGACCGGCCGTGCCCGACGACTTCCTCTCGGGCGAGAGCGGGTACGTGAGTGGCATCCGGGCGACGACCAAGGCGGTTGCCGCGGACGCCCTCGCCGACGCCCTCCAGCTCCTTCGCCTCCAGCCCTGGCGCCTTCGCCGGGCCGCGGGCGGGTGGCCGCGCCGCCGTGTGCTGGCACTCGGCGTCGAGCGAACCGACGCGCCGAATCTGATCGCGGGCGCCCGCGAGGAACTGGCACGCTCGCGCCACGAGCTGCGCTTCGCGGCGGCGCCCGCCGAGGGGCGCGGAAAGTTCGAGAACCTCAACCTCCTGCTCGCCGCCAATCCCCCCGATGGGGACGACTGGCTCCTGGTCATCGACGACGACGTCGCGCTCCCGCGCGGGTTCCTCGACGCGTTCATCTTCCTGGCCGAGCGATTCCAGCTGCGTCTCGCCCAGCCGGCGCATCGCAGCCGCTCACACGCCGCGTGGAAGGTGACGCGCCGCCGCGCGACGGCGGTCGCGCGCGAGACGGCGTTCGTCGAGATCGGGCCGGTCGTCGGCTTTGCGGCGCAGACGTTCGACGCGCTGCTCCCGTTTCCTGAGCTCCGCGCCGGCTGGGGGCTCGACGCCCACTGGTCGGAAATCGCGCGGGCGCACGGATGGAGGATTGGCGTGATCGACGCGACCCCGATCGCCCATGGCCTGCGCCCGATCGCTTCCTCGTACGATCGCCGCGAGGCAATCGAGGAGGCCCGCCAGTTCCTCTCAAGCCGGCCATACACGAAGGCGGTGGACGCGCAACGGACTCTGGCCACGCACCGCAGCTGGCGGTGAGCGATGGTAGGCAGCCAACCAAAAGCGGCGGATCTCCTGCTCGCGCTTGCCCTCGCGGGCGCGCTGGTTGCGGTCGTCTTCCTCACCACCGGCGGCACCGACCTTGTCCCGAACACCTGGGTCGAGATCGCGCTCACTGTGATCGGGGCGGGGACGGCCGGCGCCGTGTTGCTCGCGGGCGGTCGTGACCGGCGTTCGGGTGGCGTGGTGCTGCTGCTGTTCGGTGCGCTCGCGGCGCTGACGTACGCATCGATCGCTTGGTCGGTGGCGCCCGACGCCTCCTGGGTCGAGGCGAACCGGACGCTCTCCTATCTGTCCGTGTTCGGGTTGGGGATCGCGTTCGCCCGCCTGGCGCCTGACCGCTGGCCCGCGATCGTCGGCGCGGTGGCTCTGGCCGCGACCGCCGTCTGCTCCTACACGTTGCTCGCGAAGGTCTTCCCGGCGAGCCTCGACCCGACTGACCTGCTCGGCCGGCTGCAAGTGCCATTCGGGTACTTCAACGCCACCGGCCTGATCGCGGCGCTCGGTCTGGTGCCGAGCGTGTGGGCCGGAACACGGCCCGACGCCCCGCTGCTGGCGCGAGCGCTCAGCCCTCCGGCGATCGCGATCCTCTCTGCGGTGCTCGTGCTGTCGTACTCGCGCGGCGCCTTGGTCGCGGCCGCCGTCGGCTTGTGCTGCTGGTTCGCGCTCGCCCCGCTGCGCCTGCGGTCGGCTGCGATCCTCGCGCTGGGCGTTGCCGGCGGCGCCGTGATCACGGCCTGGGCGCTCGGGAGGCAGGCGATCATCGGCGACGACGTCGCGCTTCACGCAAGGACGGCGGCCGGGCACTCGTTCGGCCTGGTACTGCTGATCGTGCTGGCGCTTGTTGGGCTGCTCGGAGGCGCTGCGGCGGTGGCGATGGAGCGCGTCGGTCTGTCGGCCAGGACACGCCGTCGCGTCAGCACCGCGCTGGTGGTGCTCGTCGCGCTCGTTCCGGTCGGGGGGGTCGTTGCGCTCGCGGCCTCCTCGCGTGGACTCACCGGCGAGGTCTCCCACCTGTGGACGCGGGCCACGAGCGGCTCCGTCAGCAACAACCCAGGCCGCTTGGGGCAGCTCGGAAGCAGCCGGGGGAACTACTGGAGCGTCGGATTGAAGGTGGGAGAACACGCCCTGCTGGGGGGCGTCGGCGCGCGCGGATATGAGACGGCGCGACCCCGGTACACCCCAAGCCTGCTTCAGACCGATGCGCACAGCTACGTGATCGAGACGTTCGCCGATCTAGGGCTCGTGGGCCTGGTGTTGAACCTCGCGCTGCTCGCCGCCTGGGTGATCGCCACGCGGCGGACGCTCGGCGCCGCCGACCGAGCCGGCGAGCGCGCCGGGCTGGTCGCTCTCCTGTCGGTCGTGGTCGTGTTCGGAGTGCACTCGGCAATCGACCTGACTTGGTTCATCCCAGGCGTTGCGATTCCCGCACTGCTGTGCGCCGGCTGGTTGGCGGGACGAGGGTCCCTGCCGATGCGCGGCCAAGCGGGCCCACGGCCGTCGCCGTCCTTCTCACCGGGGCGTGCCGCAGCGCTCGTCGGGCTGGCCGCCGTAACGCTGGCAGCCGCATGGGTGATCTGGC
Organism: uncultured Solirubrobacteraceae bacterium; assembly: GCA_955652345.1. GTDB lineage: Bacteria > Actinomycetota > Thermoleophilia > Solirubrobacterales > Solirubrobacteraceae > Palsa-465. The sequence continues at coordinate 4,291 of CATPBV010000019.1, forward strand.
AGCCGCTTCGATCCTCGCAGGCCGACGCCGCCGGAATCGCAGCTCTTTCGCGAGGTGATGGGCAGGCAGCGCTCGCGAACGCACGCGCCGCGGTGACCTCGGATCCGGTGTCGGCACAGGCGTTGTGGATCCTGGCAAACGTCTACGGCGATCTCGGACGGCTTGCGGACGCCCACCGCGAGCTCGTCGAGGCGACCTCGGTGCAGCCCTCGAACCCGACCACCTGGGAGATCCTCGGCGTCTACGACCTCAAGCACGGCCTGCGCAGCGAGGCGGTGAGCGCCCTGCGCCGGGCGCATCGGCTGGAGCCGTTCTCGCCCCAGGTCGCGCAGGAGCTGACGAGCGCCCTAGCGGACCTCGCGCGCGGCTGAGCCAGATTTGACGGCCTCGGCGAGCAGAAGGCGCCGGAGGCCCGGCGGACCGCCGAGCGCTCTGACGCGTATCGCTCCGAAGCCGAACTCCTCGAGCAGCTCGCAAAGTGACGCTCGCGTGTACAGATGCAGGTGGTCCCCAAGCGGCTCGGAGAAGCGCTCGATCCCCCCAACCGCCACCCGCAGGCGCCCGTGCGAGGGAGTGCTGAGGAGCAGCCGGCCGCCGGGCGACAGGACGCGTCGCACCTCAGAGAGCCAGCGCGCGGTGTCCGCGACGTGCTCGATCACCTCGCTCGCCCACACCAGCTCGAATGAGCAATCCTCGAACGGCAGCGGGCCTACGATCGGAGCGATCCGGAAGTCGAGCTCGGGGTGCCGCGCCGCTGCCCGCTCGAGCGCGGCCGCGGCGACCTCGACGCCGACCGCGTTCGCGCCCGCCGCCGCCAGCTCTCGAGTGAAGTCTCCGGAGCCGCAACCCAGATCGAGAGCGCGCTCGCCCGCGCGGACGCGCTCGAGCAGGAACGTCCGCCGGAGCTCGAAATCCGGCGCGCTCAGATCATCGGGCAATCGATTCCAGAGGTCCTCGTAGTAATCGCGCACAGAGCGACGGTATCGCTGGACATCGCCGCCCGCCGCTGGACATCCGCAGCCACCGGCGGTTACAGTTGCCCGCGCAATGGACCGGAGCTGATGAGCGCTCGAAGACCGTGAGAGTCGCCTTCGACAACCGGCCGGCGAAGGAGGATTCCGGCGTCGGGCGCTACACGCGGTGCATGCTCCAGGCTCTGCGGGACGCGGGGCGCGGCGAGATCGTCGAGACGCACGACGCCCGCCGCTATGACGTGTTCCACGCCCCCTCGATCGACGAGGCGCTGCTCCGAAGCCCGGTGCCGATGGTCGTCACCTTGCATGACCTGATCGCGCTGAAGCACGCAGGCCAGTATCTGCGCTCGGGTCTGCGCTTCAAGTTGCGCTGCCTGGCGGTTCAGCGCGCGGTCCGCGTCATCGTCCCGACCGAGGTGGTCGCCGACGACGCCGTCGACGCCCTCGAGATCCCCCGTGATCGGGTGGTGGTGATCGCCGAGGCCGCGGCGCCGGCCCTGCACCCTCGCCCCGAGGAGGAGGTGGAGGCGGTCCGCGCTCGGTTCGGGCTGCCGGACCGCTATCTGCTCTGGGTGGGGACGCTCCGAAGCCCCGATCCGCACAAGCGCGTGCTTGCCCTGGCGCGGGCCTCGCGCAGGATCCCGCTCGTACTCGTGGGCGCGACCGGGCCCTGGGCACAGGAGCTGCCCGACGTGACGTTGACCGGCGCGGTCGACGACGATCAGCTCGCGGCGATCTACACGGGCGCGCACGCGCTGATCTCGCCGAGCAGCGAAGGTGGCTTCGGGCTGCCGCTGGTCGAGGCGCTCGCGTGCGGTACACCCGTTGTGGCTTCCGATTCCCCGACCGTGCGCGAGGTGCTCGGGGAGCGGGCGACGGTGCGACCGGTCGACGACCTCGAGGGGCTGATCGCTGCGGCGGAGTCGGCCCGCCGGCCGGCGCCGCCAGCGAGCTCGTGGACATGGGATGACGCTGCCGCCGCCACATGGGATGTGTACGCGCAAGCGATGCATGCGCCGCATCGCTGGCGTGGGGCACGCCGGCGAGGGTCCGCGACCGAGTCGACCCTCGCCGCGGGCGCCGCTAGCGCGTCGGGCTCTCGACGAGCAGCGTCACGGGCCCGTCGTTGACCAGCTCGACCGCCATCATCGCGCCGAACGAACCGCGGCGGGCGCCGAGCAGCTCGCAGAAGCGCTCGTAAAGCGGCTCCGCCGCCTCCGGGGGCGCGGCCTCGACGAAGCTCGGGCGATTTCCCCGGCGTACGTCCCCGTAGAGCGTGAACTGGCTCACGCACAGCACCTCGCGATCCCCGAGCGGCTCGTTCATGCGCCCGTCGGCGTCGGGAAAGATCCGCAGCGCCCGGACCTTCTCCGCCAACCACTTGGCATCGACTTCGTCGTCGTCTCCGCTCACGCCAAGCAGTACGAGTAGCCCGGGCCCGATCGACGAGACCTCGCGGCCGTCGACGGATACGGCCGCTCGGGAGACCCGTTGAATCAGTGCGCGCACAGCTCTCGGAGCTCCGCGGCCGCGGTCTCGGGCGCAACGATGTTGAGATGGACGCCCGCCCCAAGCTCGAGCCCGGCCAGGTGGGTCAAGCGCGGCAGGATGTCGATCCGCCAGCAGTAGTGCTCGGCCCCGCTCGGCGCCGTGCGCACCCAGAGGTTCAGAGGCGGGCTCGTCTCGAATCGCTGCGTCAGCAGCGACAGCGCACGGTGGAGCATCGATGCCCCCGTCGGCCCGTCGTCCTCGAACCGCAGCCGCGGGGAGCGCGGGGCGATCATCAGCTGATACGGCACCCGGGCGCCATAGGGCGCGATCAGCACGGTGTCGTCGTCGATCACGACGACCCTCTCTCGCCTTCGCACCTCCTGCTGCACGAGATCGGCGAGCAGGTTGGCGCCGAAGGTCCTGGTCGCGTACGCACCGAAGCGCTCCCGCTCGCGTGCGATCGCCGCGGGCACGAAATCGAGCGCGTACAGCTGCGCATGCGTGTGTTCGCGAGAGGCGCCAGCCTCGCGGCGCTCGTTGACGATCACGTGGACGTACGCGCGGTCGAGATGGGCTCGCATGCGCTCGCGCCAGACGTCGAGCGCGGTTGCCACCTGCGCGACCTCGAGCTGCGCGAGCGAGGTCACCGAGTCGGGGGCGTTGACGATCACCTCGTGGTCGCCGAGCGCCGGGGCCCTCCAGAACAGCTCCTCACTCGAGATCGGCGGAGCGTCCGGGCTGAGCGCCGGGTACAGGTTCGGGACGACACGCACGCTCCAGCCCGGAGTGTCCGGAGCGCCGCCGCTGCGACCGACCGCGTAGAGCTCCGGTGGCGTGAGGCTCTCGTTGCCCTCCGCGAAGGGATCCTCGTGTCGGTCGATTGGAGGCGCCGGCGACACCGTCAGCCCGCCACCGGGACGCACGACCCGGTCTCCGGCGATGATCGTCCGCTCGCCGGTCAGCGGGTCGATTCGTATCTCAGGCAACGCGCGCTGCTCCGGCGCGCGCGGCAGCCCGGCCGGGCCTGAGGATCCCGCTAATCAAGGTGCTTCTCCATCGCGATGTGCTCGATCCCTGCCTCCCAGAACTTCCGCCCGCGAGGGCGATACCCGCAGCTCTCATACAGCTTGCGGGCGTAGGTTTGAGCGTGAAGCACGACGCGCCGGCCACCGGCCGCAATGGTCTCGGTATCGGCGGCTTCGAGCAGCGAGGTCGCGATTCCGCGCCGCCGAGCCGATTGCGTGACCGCTAGCCGGCTCAGCTGGGCGGTCGCCCCAACCATCACCAGGCGACAGGTGCCGACGAGACGGCCGTCGGCTATCGCGACCAGATGGATGCCGTCGGGGTCGCGCCCGTCCTGCTCCTCGCGCCGGGGCACGCCCTGCTCGATGCAGAAGACCTCGTGGCGCAGCCGCAGCGCTGCCTCGAGCTCCTCGTCGGAGAGCGCGCGCCTCACCTCGTACGCGACGGTGCCGGTCATGCGCCTCCGAGCGCGTAGCGCCGGATGTCGTGCTCGAGCGCCGCTGCGCTCTCGTACGGTCCAACGTGGGTGTACACCTGGGCGCCCCTGCGGTCGAAGTAGATCGTCTGGGGGAAGTAGATCGCGGCGTACAGCTTGCGTGCGATGTCCTCGTTCGGGTCCACGTAGCTCGGATACGTGACCGGGTAGCTCCGTAGGAACGCCGCGGCCATGCCGCCTGAGTCCTTGCCGTCGAGCCCTATAAACGCGACGCGGCGGCCGAACACCAGCACCACGCGCTGGAACGCCGGAAATTCGCTCCTGCATGGGCCACACCAGGACGCCCATTTGTTGACGCCGACCGGGTAGCCATGGAGGCTGGTCAGCCGCGCGTCGAAGGCGGTCGTCCCGCCACCCAGCAGCCGGTCGGCCTGCGCATGAAGCGCCGCGAGGGGTGGCGGCGAGCCCTTCAGCGCCCCGGCGATCTGCGTCCCCGGTGGCGCCGCGCTGTGGGCACTCGCACCGCATGCCGCGAGCGAAAGCGTCACGGCGAGCGCTGGCAGGACACGGTGCAGGCTGGGTCCGGTCACCAGCCGACAGATTGCCACACGGCGGCGCCGCCTCGGGCGCATCGCCTGGGGTCCCGCAATACTGGCTCGCGCCGATGCTGGAGCTGCCCCTCTCGGACGACGTCCACCTGCGCTTGCTCGAAGAGCGAGACGCCGACGAGCTCGCTCGAGTCGTCGATGCCAACCGCGAGTATCTCGCGCGCTGGCTGCCGTGGGCCGCGGACAGCACACCGCAGTCGATCCTCGAGTTCATCCGCTCGACGCGCCGTCAGCTCGCCGAGAACAACGGCCTCCAGACAGCGATCGTGATCGGCGGCCGCATTGCCGGGTGCGTCGGAGTCCACGGCATCTCGTGGATGCACGAAAGCACCGAGATCGGTTACTGGCTGGCCGAGGAGTTCCAGGGCAGCGGCACGATGACTGCGGCAGTCCGGGCATACACCGACCACGCGTTCGGAACCTGGGGCCTGCATCGAGTGGCGCTTCAATGCGCCGTCGAGAATGTGAGGAGCCGCGCTATCGCGGAACGGCTGGGCTTTCAATCGGAGGGCGTGCTGCGTCAGGCCGAAAAGGTCGGCGAGCGAAGGCACGACCTCGTCGTCTACTCGATGTTGGCTCCCGACTGGCGCGCCGCGGACCGTCCCCCGACCCGTTCATCTGCTTAAATACCCGCTACCCTCTTAGACAGGAGGCGAGGGGCTTCGTGTAGGAGGGCAGTCCTCGCCGACGTGGTCTAACTGAGGCCGGCTTGAGTCGCTAAGACGTTCATCCGCGGCTCGCATATCCAGACGCAAACCTTTCCCAAACCGCATGGGTGACTCCACCCCTTTCCCAAGTCCTGCCGCGATTGCGCGCGCGGAGCTATTCACACGTGAGCGGTTCGTCTACGAGGGCGAAACGCTCGAAGAGGGTCTCGCATCCGGCACCGCTCGGCGCCGGGCGCTCGACGCTGCGCTGAGCGAGATCGACGCGGGCGCGAAGCAGCCGTCGGTGCAGTGGCGCCGCAACTTCTCGCTGCTGCTCGGGCTCGAGCGCCTGCTGTCCGAGGATGAGCCCCACCTCGTCGACGGCACCGTGCTCTCCGCTCACCAGGTGGATGCCCTGTCTGGCACGTTGACCGCCCTGCTGGCGGAGGCGCAGCGGAACGGAAACGGAAACGCGAACGGATCGGCTGCAGCAGCGGCAGCGGCTCTCGAGCCCGGTCAGCTCGCATCCGCCGCGATTCCGGGCGAGGAAGACGACGACTTCGACGGCGACGAGGAAGAGGACGAAGAGCTCCTGGACTGGCAGGACGAGGACGACGTCGCAGTCGACGAGCAGCCGGAGGACCCCAACGCCGCCAAGCGCTTCTGGTTCGAGCACGCCACCGGCGCCGGCAAGACGGTCGCGGCGCTCGGTTTCGTCGAGGGCTCGCGCACCGGCGGGGTCCTGATCCTCACCCACCGCCGCAACCTCGTCGACCAGTTCAACGGCGAGCTTCGCGACCGCGGCTATCGCGACCGGATCAGCGCGCCGCTGCTGGGCGACCACGACGCTTCGAATGGACCGGTCACGGTCGAGACCTACCAGTGGTTCGTCCGCAACTCGGCGCGGGTCTCGGACGCGTACACGATCGTGATCTGCGACGAGGCGCACACCGCGCTCGGCGAGAAGACCTCGGCCGCGATCCGCCGCTGGTCTGGCCCGATCTTCATCGGGATGACCGCTACCGGCGCGCTGATCGCGCGGCACGTCACCGACCTGTTCCCGACGCAGACGTCGCGCTTCGACCTCGCGCAGGCAGCACGCCGCGGAGTGATCGCGCCGCTTCGCTGCATCCGGATCCCGCCCGGACCGGGTGTCCGCACGATCGCCAAGGTGCCGCTGCGACGCGGCGAGGTGGACACCGAATTCGACCAGGAGATGCTGGCCGAGCTGCTCGATCAGACGCCGTTCAACGTGGCGATCGCCGACCTCTACAAGACTCGCTTCAACGGCGTTCCCGGCGTCGTCTATGCCGCCGGGGTCCGCCACGCGCACAACGTCGCGGAGGCGTTTCGCGATCTGGGGATGAAGGCACAGGCGGTCTCGGGCGAGACGCCCAAGCGCCAGCTGGCGCGGATCCTCGCCGACTACGAGTCGGGCAAGATCGACGTGCTCGTCAACGCGATGCTGCTCGCCGAGGGCTGGAACTCACCGCGGGCGACAATCTGCATGCACCTCGCGCCGACCGCGTCAAAGCGCGTCTATCAGCAGCGCGTCGGGCGCGTCACCCGCCGCCATCCCGGCAAGGAGGCGGGCATCGTCGTCGACTTCGTGCACCCCGCCACCAAGCACGACGATCCGGTCGTGACGCTGCACTCGCTGCTCGATCGCGACGTCTACCGCGGCGGGGCGATCGTCGTCGGGCCGGTCCGGCGCGGGCGCGGCCGACGGGTCCGCGTCGAGCGACGGGTCCTGCCGGTGACGCCCGACCCCGAGCGCCGCGCACAGGTATTCGAGCGGGAGCTGTGGCGGATCGCGGTCGAGCACCTGGACTATGGAGAGCAGCACGTGTGGGCCGCGCTTGCGGGCGCGCGAGTGGCGCCGAACGGCTGGCGGCGGGCCAAGGCGATGCTCCACTTCGACCGCGGCGGCGAGCTCAAGCGTCGCTTCCTGCTCACCGCCGTGCAGCGCAACCGCAACTCGCAGCTGCGCCTGCGCGCGCTCCAGGAGATCGCCGCTTCGCGCGACGCCGAGGCGTTCGACACCGCGATCGACATCATGGCCGGGTGGCCGCGCGATGAGCGTCGAGAGGGGGTCAAGATCATGCTCCAGGCGCTCGCCGAGCGCCGGATCGGCCGCCGCGACCAGGCCAACGCCTGGATCTGGCGGATGGCCGAGTACACGCGCGAGGTTCACGAGGAGTACGCAGTGCAGCGCTGGCCGGAGACCAAGCGGCTGCTGGGGCTGCTGGTGAACTCGAGCGGCGCGGCGCACGCCCGGAACGCGCGGCGTCTCGTGCACGCTTCGCGCAAGGAGGATCGCCGGCTGTCGGCGGCGCTGCTGGCGGCCGCGCTCGCGCACACGCCCGAGGCCGAGGAGGCCCTGCGCGGCGCCCGGACGCGGATGGCCCGCAAGCCGGCGGCGCTGGCGCGGGAGCTGCTTCGCAACTTCCCGAAGGGCCGTCGGGGTAAGAGCCGGCGCCGGCGGAAAGCCGGCGTCAATGGCGGCGACGGCGCTGCCGTCCCGGCGCAGGAGGCTGTGGTCGTGGAGACCATCGATCTCGACGACGACGTGGACGTCGACGAGGAGAACGGCCTCAACGAAGATGGCGCCGGTCTCGAGCGGCTGGACGGCCCCGAGCATCGGGATACGGAGGCTGCCGCCTGAGATTCGTGTGCATTACACGTCACGGGCCGTGCAGGACGCCGAGCTTGCCGCGCTATGCACAGATGAGGTGCGTAACACGGCAAGCACGGCGCGGGTGACAGAGCTTGACGCGCTATGCACACTCGCATGCCCGGCGCTAACCGAGCAGGTGCACCTCGCCCGCCTGGAGGGTCACTTCGCCGGCAGCAGTGACCACGATCAGATGCCCTCCTTCATTGATGCCCGCCCCTTGACCGCACCCCGCCTCCCAGCGAACGGGCTGCCCGTACAGCGCATCTCGCTCG
>CATPBV010000020.1 GCA_955652345.1 uncultured Solirubrobacteraceae bacterium
ATCCTTTGACTGGTCATCAGGAGTGATGAACCCAAAACCCTTCTCGTCGCTAAACCACTTCACAGTTCCAGTAGCCATTGCGTTTCCTCCCGAGTCGTTGCGATGCTGCGAACGCTGAGATCGCTCAAAGCAAAGGCTACAAGTACTGGCACTGCAAGCGTCGGGCAGCTGCCCGACCTGACCGAATGACCACGGCAATCCACCTGCCCAGCGATCACGCGGCTCTCGGCCTCCGCGCCGTGGCTGATGTCTTCCACGAGCTACTCGCGGGCCTGCAGCTGGCGAGATGCTGGGTCCGCCGCGAAGCGCGTCGACGCCGAGAAGGCATTCTGGAGTGACGGTCGTCTGGCTATCGTGGATCGAGTATGACGTTCACGGCCGACCCACGCGTTGACGCCTACATCGATTCACTGCCCGATTGGCAGCAGGCCATCTGCCGCGAGGTGCGCGGTCTGGTGCACGCCGCCGATCGAGAGGTTACGGAGACGATCAACGCGGGTGCGCTCACCGCCATGTTCAAGGCCATCATTGCCAATAACCGGGCAGGGGGCTGGCGCAAGCTCAAGCGCCAGGGGTGACTTGCCGCTGGCGCGCAGTTCCGCTTCCGGTCGAATCCGGCCGTCTCGCCGTTCGCGCAGGTTCCATAGCCGATTCAGCTCACCGCTGCTTCTCGAATACGAGTCTGTAGTGGTCTAGCAGCTCCCGCTCGAAGCAGACCTTGTTGGCGCTCACGCCGGAGGTGAACGCGAGCCGGAAGTCAGCGCTGGTCAGCCAGCGCGGGAGAAGCTGAAGCTTGAGCAACCTCTTTCTGAGACTCGGCGCCCCGATCCTCGTGTTCCATTGCGAGATGGTTTCGATGTAGTCGAGTCGGCCGCTCGAGCTCGACACGAGACGGAAATGCGGCTCGGCGCAGCGGACGATCTGCTCCTTGCCAAAGGGAAGCCACGAGCCGGGAAACTGGCGCCCCAACAGAGCTAGGACCCAGGCGTCAGAGTGCCGTGGCGGGAGCCCTTTGAGGACCTCGATGTCGATCTGCTCCGCCGGCATCATGTTGCGCCCCCACACCATCGTTTGAAGATAGAGGCGGCCGTCGTCGGGCAGCAAATTCTCGATCCGCGCGAAGAATTCGCGATAGACCTCCTCCTGGCGCCCGGCGCGGTACTCATCCGGAGAGCAGAAATGCTCGAAGCCACCGACGCTCGCGACACCGTCGAACGCGCCGAAGCTGTCGCGTGTCACCTTCCGCGCGTCGTAGAGGTAAACATCGAGACCGTGCCGTCGGCACGCCGCCACCTGCGCCGAGGCCAAGGTGACACCGACCCCCATGCCGCCCCGGTTGCGGATGAAGTTCAGCAGTGGACCCCACCCGCAGCCAAGGTCCAGCACACGCCGACCGGGTCCGATCCCGATCTGCTCGGCCACGTACTCGTGCTTGCGCCGCTGCGCCTCCTCGAGGCTCATTGAAAAGTCGCCGTCGTACTTTGCTCCGCTGAAGTCAGCGAGTTCGCCCAGGCTGAGCCGAAAGATGCGATCGATCAGCGTGTAGGTGAAGTCGAGATCCTTGCGGTCGGCCATGACATGAAGGCGGACGGAAGCCGGGTTAGCGTAGTAGGAGGATGCATTCTGGTGCGTTTAGGTGCTCCTGGTCGGTCGTTCAAGGTCAGGCGATCCGCACGATCCGATCCCCACGATCGCAGCTCGCGCTCGCAGCCGGAGCAGCAGCACGGTCGCTCCGCGCCGGCCACAGACGCCGGGCGTCGGTCCGGAAGCGCCGAGCGCGGGATCCGCGCGCGTGGCGAGAACGCCCTTGACCAGGTCGAGGTTCTGGTTCGCGATCGAGACGGCGGCGGGTCCAAGAGACGTCGCGCTCGGATTGCTGCCTAGCGCTGGGCGTTCCTCCTGATGACGATCCTTGCGATGGTGTAGTGATGTTCTTCCACGGGGCAATCTTCGACGTAGACGGCGTGCTCGTCGACTCGCCGCACGAGGCGGCGTGGCGGGAGGCGCTCCGCGAGCTGATGGAGTCAGACTGGAGCGACATCCGGGAGCAGACGACCTGGTCCCCTGAGCGCTTCACGCCGCAGGTCTACCAGCAGGTGATGTCCGGCAAGCCGCGGATGAGCGGCGCTCGCGCCGCGCTTGACTACTTCGAGGTGCCCGACGCCGATCATCGGGTGGAGGCCTACGCCGATCGCAAGCAGACATTGGTGATCGAGCTGATCGGGGCCGGCGAGTTCACGGCCTATCCAGACGCGCTGCGGTTCATCATCGCGGTCAAGGACGCCGGGATCCGGGTGGCCGCCGCTTCCTCGTCCAAGAATGCCGGGCTGTTCCTGCGACAGATACGGCTCGACGCCTTCGCAAAGGAGAACGCGATCACGTCGGAGTCCGTTTCGCCTGGCTTGACTCTGCTCGATTTCTTCGACGCGGACGTCTCCGGCCGGGACTTCGCCCACGGAAAGCCCCACCCCGAAATGTTCCTGACCGCCGCCCGAGAGCTCGGAGTCGCTCCAGATGCGAGCTTCGTCGTTGAGGATGCCGCCGCCGGTGTCCAAGCGGCCAAGGCGGGCAACATGGCGGCGATCGGTTTGGCACGCGCTGACGACGCTGACTTGCTGGCCAAGGCGAGCGCCGACCTGGTAGTCACCACGCTCGATGACGTGGACCTCGCCGCCCTCGCCGACGGGCGCCTGACCACTGTGTCACGCGTTTTGACTGATGAGTGACGAAGCGATCCCCGAGCCGGCCCGGGAACCGGGATGGAGCCTGCACGTCGCGGGCCTCCACCGCGAGCGTGAGGCAGCCGTCGCCGCTGCGTTCGAGTTCGGTGACGGCCGCGTCGGCGTGGCCGGCTCCCCGATCGTCGAGCATCCCGCCGCAATGCCCGGGGTTAAGGCGCCGGGCCTCTTTCACGGGGATGGTGCCGACAGCGAGCTGCTGCCCCTACCCGACTGCGGAACGCTCGAGCTCGAGCACCGTGATGGGATGCAGGTCGAGCGGACGCTCGACCTGAGGGCGGGATTGCTCCACCACCGAGTTCGCGACGACGGCAGCGAGCTCTCGGCCGTCATCTTCTGCTCGCTGGCGCGGCCGGGCACCGTTGTGATGCGTGCCGCCGGGGACCGCGACCTGCTTCGCCCGGGCGCGCCCTTGAGACTGCCGACGCCGGTGACGGACGTGCCTCGGCGCGGCTCGCCGCTGTTGAGGGAGAGCTCGTCGGCGGACACCGACTACCTCGTCGACGAGGGCGACGGCTCGCTTCGAGTCCGCGTGCGCGGGACGCCTGGCGGCGCCGTGGCCGCTGCGCGCCAGAGCTGCGACGGGGGGGTGCTCGACCGGCTCGCCGCTTACGTAGTCGACACCCGGCGCCTGCCCGCCGCGTGGGGCGCCCGCGGCCTACTCGAGGAAGCGGAGCGCGTTGGCTTCGACCGGCTCTTGTCTGAGCAACGCGACGCCTGGAGGAGGCGCTGGGAGAGCTGCGACATCGTCCTTGACGGCGATCGCGACCTGCAGGTCGCGCTGCGCCTGGCGATGTTCCATCTCGTATCGCTGATCGGCTCGTCCGGAGAGGCCGCCGTCGGCGCACGCGGGACGACCGGCGAGGCGTACCGGGGCCACGTGTTCTGGGACGCCGACGTCTTCGTGCTGCCTTTCGCCGCCGCGACCTATCCCGCCGCGGCGCGCGCGATGCTCCGCTATCGCGCACGGCGGCTCGCCGTCGCGCGCGCGTACGCGGCAGAGCACGGGCACGCGGGCGCGCGCTTCCCGTGGGAGTCGGCGGCGACAGGCGAGGACGTGACGCCGCGCACGATGATCGACCATCGCGGCGAACAGGTGGAGGTGCTCACTGGGGCGCTCGAGGAGCATGTAACAGCCGACGTGGCGTGGTCCGCCGAGCACTACCTCGCATGGACGGGCGATGACGAGTTCGCCCGCGGCGACGGCATGGCCCTCCTGGTGGAGACCGCGCGCTACTGGCATTCGCGCGTGGAGCGC
>CATPBV010000021.1 GCA_955652345.1 uncultured Solirubrobacteraceae bacterium
CGTGCTGAAATCGCCGTCCAGGCCGCTCGCGCCCGCGGCGAAGGTGTGCCAGAGGGCGGATATCAGGGCGCTTACGTCGCCGAGCTGGCCGCGAGGATCCCCGGCGCCGAGGATCGCGACGCGGATGAGCTCGCCCATGCCGCGGTCGAGCTGCTCCTGGCTCAGATCAAGCAGTCGCTCGAACGGTACGGGGTGCGCTTTGACCGCTTCTTCCTTGAGCGCACGCTGCACGAGGGCGAGCTCAGCCCGGTGCAGCGGGCGCTCGCGCTGCTCGAGCAGGCCGGCCACATCTACCGCTCGGAGGGGGCGGTGTGGCTGCGCACAACGACTTTCGGAGATACGAAGGACCGGGTGGTGGTGCGCTCCAACGGCGCACCGACTTACCTGGCCTCCGACGTCGCCTATCTGCAAGACAAGCGCGACCGCGGGTTCGAGCGGCAGCTGACGATCGTCGGCGCCGACCATCACGCCTACGTCGCGGAGCTGAAGGCGGCGATCAGCGCGCTCGGCGACGATCCGAACACCGTCGAGGTGCCGCTGATCCAGTGGGTGCATCTCGTCGAGGGCGGAGAGGCAGTCGGAATGTCCAAGCGCCGCGGCGACTTCGTGATGCTCGACGAGCTGCTCGACGAGATCGGTGTCGATGCCACGCGCTTCTTCATGCTCCAGCGCTCGCACGACCGGACGCTCGAGCTCGATGTCGAGCTCGCCCGCAGGCAATCAAGCGAGAACCCCGTCTACTACATCCAGTACGCCCATGCCCGGATCTCCTCGATGCTGGGGCGTCTCAGCGACGAGCGCATCGAGCAGGCAGTCGCCGCTGCCGGCGGCGAGGGGCTCGCATTGCACGGCTCGGAGCGACGTCTGATCAAGAAGCTGGCGGACTACCCCGCCGAGCTCGCCGAAGCCGCGGAACGACGCGGTCCGCACCGGATCGCCGCGTACGCGCTCGAGCTGGCGCAGGACTTCACGGCGTTCTACCGGGACTGCCACGTCGTGGGCGCGACTCCCCATGAAACCGAGTCCTTCAGGATCGCGCTGTCGGTAGCAGCGCGGCGCGTGATCGCGGCATCGCTCGGTCTGCTCGGGGTGAGCGCGCCGGATTCGATGTAGCGCCCGGTCAGCCGTCGTAGCGAGCCAGATCGTCCTCGAGCCGCCGCGCGTCGGCGGGCGCGATCCGTGGTCGTGGCGGCGACTGACCTGCTGCCGCTCGAGACCGTTTGCGCCACCGGGGCAGCGTCACCGCGAGCGTGATCAGTCCGAACAGGACAACCGCGGGCGGCAGCACGTAGATGGTGAGGTTGAAGCCGCTTGCAGGTGGTCTTCCCAGGACTGCCGGCCCGTACTGAGCCTCCAGCGCCTTCTCGATCTGGGACTTGGTGTCGCCCTGAGCGATCAGCATGCGGATGAACGCCCGCTCTCTGTACGCCTGTGGGGACTGAGCGAGCGCCAGCGGCTCCCGGCAAGAGGGACACATGACGTCATTCAGGATGTCGGTGTACGACGCGCGTGGCGTCGAGGCGAGCGCGCCGCCTGGCGCGATCGCGAGCACCGCGATCGCCAGCGCGGGCACCGCCCGGCGGAGGCTCATGCGCGACCGGACAGGATCGGCGAGAGCGACCGCGCCAGCCACTTGCTGTCGACGATGTAGCGACGGAGAGCCTCGATCCTGCCGGCGCGATCGATCACGAACGTCTCGGGCACGGCATTCGTGCCGAATGACCGCACGAGGTTCCCATCGACATCGCGCAGCACGGGATACGTGAGGTGGTACTGGCGGACGAAGCTTGCGGCATCGGTGGTTGTATCGAGATATGTGACGCCGACGATCGTCGCGCCGTCGCGGACGAGCGCTCGCTGCGCGCGCTCGAGGATCGGTGCCTCGGTCGCACATGGGGTGCACCACGACGCGAATATGTTCAGGACCACCACCTTGCCGCGGAAGTCCGCGAGTTTCGCTGTGCGCGACGAGCCGAGCACCGGGAGCTCCATCTGCGCGGCCGGGACGGCCGGGTGAATTCCCCGCTGCACTTGCGAATCGATCGACGTGTTCGCTCCCTGCTCGCTGACTCCGAACGCCAGCAGCGCGAGCAGCGCGCAGGCAGCAAGGCCCACAAGGATAGGGAGGATCAACCGGCGCATGTGAGGCAAAAAGCGTAATACCCGCTCGGCGGCGGTCAGGCGGTTGGCGGTGTAGCCCGCGGTGACGACGTGACTGGAGGCGCCTAGAGGAGTCCGCGATCAAGGCGGCAGCGCGGGCGGCGCCGTCCGTTCGGACAGGGAGGTAGGCGACCTCGCTCCCGATGTGCTCGGCGATAGCGAGCGCGATCTCCTCAGGGCCGTCGCGCTCGAAGTCCATGCACCGTCCGGAGCGATAGCGCTCCAACCGATGCCGCACATGGAAGTTCTGCTCGAAGTGATGGCTCAGCGGGAAGTACAGGAACGGCCGTCGGTTGGCGGTGAGCTCCATCGCGGTCGTGAGGCCTCCCTGGACGATCGCCAGGTCGCACGCGGCCAGGTGACGGTACAGATCGTGCACGTATCGGCGGACGTCGAGGCCATCGACCGAGGGCATCGAGGCTGGGTCGATCCGGGGGCCCGCCACGACCACCATGCGCAGCTCCGGGACGAGTCGCTTCGCCTCGGGGAAGCTCGCGATCACCCGGCGGAGCAGATGGCCACCGACCCCCGAGCCGCCCACCGTGACGATGCAGACGCGCTCTCCAGGGGCGTAGCCGAGCTCGCTGCGGAGCGCTTCGCGGTCAGCGAAGTCGGCCGGGTCGAAGCCCGTGATGTACCCGGCAAAGCTGTAGTGCTGCTCGGTCCATTCGCGGATCGGCGGGAGCTCCGCGCCGAAGCTGTCGGTAACGATGTCCTCGGGCTCGCCGACGAACACCGCCCGATCGCGGATCCGCGGATAGCGGGCGATCTGCTCGATCATCTCGGCGTTGTAGTCCGTGGTCAGGAATTCCTCGCGCTCGCCGCCATCGGGCATCGGCAGCCACCCGACGAAATCAGTCAGCCACGCGTACGCGGCCGTCTTGAGCTCCGGGTTCTCGTGCAGGAAGTAGTCGAGCTCCCACGCCTCATCGCCGATCCACAGATCATAGGGCTCGTCACGGACGAGATCGTGGAACGCCATGAAGTTCGCGACGAAGATCTCGTCCATCCGTCGCCACGCCTGGAAGCAGTGGAGATCGTGCTCGCTGGACTCCGACTCGATGTGCGCGGACTCGTTTGCCAGCTGCGCGCTCGCGGGGTGGATCCGCTCCCCGCGCGCCTCGAGCACGGCGGTGACGGGGTGCTGGGCGAGCCAGTCGATCTCGAGCTCAGGATGAATCTTGCGGAGCTCATCTGCGATCGCGACGTCTCGCCGCGCGTGACCGAGGCCGATCGGCGAGGAGATGAAGAGCGCCCGCCGGCCGCGCGTGCGGGCTCGGGTCCATCTCTGCGGCGGGCGCGGGGGCGAGATGAACTCGCGCAGCAGGAGATTCACGCGAACGGGGTCGCGGGCGTGCGGCGCGTGTCCCGAGCCTTCGAGTCTGACCAGCGTGCCGCCGGTCAGCGCCGCGAGAGCCGCGCCTGACTCGGGTGAGCGGAGCGCGTCTTCGCTGCCGTGGAGCACGAGCACCGGGCACTGGATGCGGGCCGCCAAACGCCGAGTCTCATCCTCGTCCGGGCCCGGCCCGTCGGAGGAGTCCGCGAGCCTCTCCGGAGAGGTCTCGAGGCCCCACCCGACGCAATCTTCGATCTGCTTGGTGGAATGCGGCTCGCTGAAGACCTGGGAGAAGAAGAACTCGAGGAAGTCGGCGTAGTGCTCGAGCCAGTAGTGCCGGTTGAACTTCTGCCAGCCCTCGTAGACGTCTCGCGGCTCGTCGAACGCTGCGATCGCGTTCTCCCGCGCCAACTGCACGCCGAGCGGGAGGGCCGGGCCGATGAAGACGATCCCGGCGACGCGCTCCGGATGCTCGGACGCGAGCACCAGGCCCCGCTGCGCACCCGCCGAGAATCCGACGACGAACGCACGCGCGGTGTCTGTGGCGTCGAGCACCGCGACGGCGTCCGCGGCGAACTCCGCCTCGGCATAGGCGTCGGGGCCAGACGGGCGGTCTGACCGGCCATTGCCGCGGGGGTCGAACGTCACGACCCGGCAGTGGCGCGCGAGATACGGGATCTGCGCCTTCCAGCAGCGGGAATGGATGATCGACCAGGTGGGGAGGAGCAGGACGGTCTCCTCGCCGGTGCCGTACACCTCGTAGAACACCCGGACTCCGTCGCGCTCGACGTAGCCGGTCGTCTCGGGATAACGCGCACGGGTCTGCTCCTGGCGCTGCGTGCCTGCCTCGGTGGTGGTCATCGGACTCCGGCTGCAGGACGTCCCACGACCGACTGGAAGGTGTCCATCAGCGGGTTGCCAAGCCGCGCGGTGCGCTGCGCTGGTAGTGGTCTCATCGAGCCCCTCCTGAGGATCGTCTCACGGCCCAACGGCGCCCGCAAGCCGATGTTGGCTCCCGGGCACCGTGGGCCGCGGCGGTGTTCTCAGCGGTCAGGGACGCGCCTCGAACACCAGGTTGAACGGCGTCTCAGCCGCGCGGCGGAAGCGCGTGAAGCCGCCGGCGGTGACCACGTCGCGAATCCGCGCCTCGCCGGCCTGCGCCCCGAGCGCGAGCCCGACCTCCTGGGAGAGCGATGCCGGAGTGCAGAGCAGGGTCGAGAACCCGTAGTAGGCACGCCCTACCGGGTTGAGGTTGTCCTCCACCCGGTCGCCGGCGTTCGGCTCGACGATCATCCACGTGCCGTCGGGCGCCAGCGTCGAGCGGACATGCCGCGCCGCGCCGACTGGATCGCCCATGTCGTGCAGGCAGTCGAACATCGTCACGAGGTCGTAGCCCGTGCCTCCGTACGCCGCCGCCGGCGTGGCCTCGAAGCGCGTGCGGTCTGCGGTGCCTGCCTCTTGCGCTCGCGTGAGCGCGGTGTCGATCGAGCCCTCGTGGTAGTCCGAGCCGACGAATGTCGAGCTGGGAAAGGCCTGCGCCATCAGGATCGTCGAGGCGCCATGCCCGCAGCCGACGTCGGCAACGCGCGCCCCGCGCTCGAGCTTCTCGACGACGCCGTCGAGCGCCGGCAGCCACTCCGAGATCAGATGGGCGTTGTATCCCGGCCGGAAGAACCGCTCGCAACCCTCGTGCACATCGTGCACGTGGGCGTGCCAGCCGAAGCCGTCGCCGCTGCGGGCCGCCTCGAGGATCTTCGGAGAGTCGATCACCGAGCCCACGGCGATCTGGAAGAACCCCGGCAGGTAAGCGGGACTCTGCGAATCGGTCAGGGCGACGGCCTGCTCGGGGGCAAGCGAGTAGCTTCCGCTGTCTGGGTCGTACTGCACATAGCCGCCCGCGGCCTGAGCGTTCAGCCATTCACGGACGTAGCGCTCGGCGGTGCCCGTCCGCTCGGCCAACTCCTCGGGCGACAGGCCGCCCGTCCCGGCGAGCGCACGGTATAGCCCGAGCTTGTCGCCCATTACGACCAGCGCGGCATTCAGCGTCGCGCCGACCTCGTCCACCGCGCGAAAGACGAACTCCATGAGCTTGTCGCCATCCACCGCGACTGGTTCGTCGATTGTGGCCATCGTGTTCCTCCTGGGGTCGATTGCGAGCCGACGGTAAGCGAGATATGCGCTCGTTCGCATCCGGGGGGCACCTAGTCCTTACGGGGCCGGGGCGGCCTCTTACCGGGGCCTAGAATCCCGCCATGCTGCTCGGGCGCACAGTGGAGCGGCAGGAGATCGAGCGGGTGCTCGCAAGCGCGCGGTCGGGGACGAGCGCAACCCTCGCGTTCATCGGCGAGCCGGGTATCGGCAAGACTTCGCTGCTCGACTACGCCGCGCAACGGGCGGAAGGCATGCAGCTGCTGCGCGCCCGCGGGATCGAGTCCGAGGCGCAGATTCCGTTCGGATCGTTGCTCGAGCTGCTCAGACCGGCGCTGACGATGCTCGACCGGATCCCGAAGCCGCAGGCCGTTGCGCTCGAGGGCGCGCTCGCGCTGCGTCCGGCGCAGGCACAGGAGCGCTTCGCTGTCGGCGCGGCGACGCTGAGCCTGCTCGCGTCATACGCCGAGCAGGCCCCGCTGGCCGTCGTGGTCGATGACGCGCATTGGCTCGATGACTCGAGCGCGCAGGCGCTCCTGTTCGCCATCCGCCGGCTTCTCGCCGACCCGATCGCCGTCGTCGTGTCGGTACGCGATGACGAGCCGTGGATGCTCGACGGGGCCGACCTGGCAACGGTTCGTCTCGGCGGATTGACGAGTGATGACGCGAAGACGCTGCTGGGCAATTTGTCTGGCGAGCTCACGGGCAGGCTCTACAAGGCGACGGGTGGAAACCCGCTTGCGCTGCTCGAACTGGCCTCGGACGCGGAGCACCTCGATCTTGGGCCTGTCGGCCCGCCGGTCCTCGTCCCCGCGAAGATCTCACGGGCATTTCTTCGCCGCGCAGGAATGCTGGAGGAGCAGGTGCAGCGCGCGCTGGTGCTCGTGGCCGCAAGCGACACGGGCGATCTCCGGACGCTCGAGCGCGCGGCGTCGAAGCTTGCGATCGACGTGGCAGCGCTGTCCAGTGGGGAGAGCGCCGGGCTCGTCAGGCTCCGTGCCGGCGAGGTGGAGTTCACGCACCCGCTCGCTCGCTCCGCGATTTACGCGCAGGCGCCGCTCGAACAGCGGCGCGCCGCGCATCGCGCCCTGGCATCGGCGTTGCCGGACAGGGACGTCGACCGCCGCGCCTGACATCTCGCCGCGGCGGCGGTGGGCGTCGACGACTCCGCCTCGACCGCGCTCGCACAGGCTGGCGTTCGAGGACGCGACCGAAGCGCCTATGCGACTGCGGCGGCCGCGTTTGAGCGAGCCGGACGACTCGCCGCCGACGACGAGCGCCGAGCGCGGCTGCTCTGGGAGGCTGCGGAGTCAGCATGGCTTGCAGGTAAGGCGGAGCGCGCCGTCGCCCTGCTCGACGAGTCACGCGCCCTGACCCGTGACCCCGTGCGGGTGGTCGAGGTCGATCGTCTCGCCGGACACATCGCGACGCGCCGCGGCCCCGTGATGCGAGGTCACGCGATCCTCACCGCCGCCGCGGAGCAGGCCGATCCGGAGCTCGCCGTCGTCATGCTCGCCGACGCCGCGAGCGCCTGCTTCGTCGCGGGCGACCCGCGCGCGATGGCTCGCACCGCCGAGCGAGCGCGCGAGCTCCTGCCGGAGAACGCGTCGAACGTCGCCAGGTTCCTGGCGGCGATGGCGACCGGAATGGCCTACATCCTCGGCGGCGACGCGGAGGCGGGGGCGCAGGCGATCCACCAGGCCGTGCTGCTCGCCGAGAGCTCGAGCGAACTGCGCGAGGATCTGCTGATTCTGCCGTGGCTGGTCCTGGCTCCGGTGTTCCTGCGGGAGACGCTCACCGGACGCTCCCTGATCGAGCAGGCGCTCGAGGCGGCTCGTGCGCGGGCTGCCGTCGGCGCGCTGCCGCTGCTGCTCGATCTGGTGGCGCGCGACCAGGCGACGACCGACCGCTGGGCGATGGCGGAGGCCACGTACACGGAGGCGATCCAACTGGCCCGCGAGAGCGACCAGCGAGCGGCGCTGTCGTTCGGGCTGGCGGGCCTCGCCTGGCTGCTGGCGCGACGCGGGCAGGAGTCGGAATGCCGCGCGCTCGCGACCGAAGCTCTCGCGCTGTGCGCCGAGCTCGGGATCGCGTACTACGAGACCTGGGCGATCGCGGCGCTCGGCGAGCTCGAGCTCGGGCTCGGGCACCCGGAGCGGGCAGCCGAGCACTTCGAGCACGAGCAGCGGCTGCTGGAGCGGCTCGGCATCACCGATGTCGACACCTCTCCGGCGCCGGAGCTAGTCGAGGCGTATGTCAGGCTCGGGAGGATCGAAGACGCGCACCGGGCCGCCGCGGCCCTGCATGCGGCCGCGAGCGCCAAGGGGCAGCCGTGGTCGCTCGCGCGCTCGGAGCGATGCCGGGCGATGCTCGCTGACGACGCCGACGTCGCGACATGCTTCGAGCGGGCGCTGGCGATTCACGAGCAGACACCCGACGAGTTCGAGGTTGCGCGCACGCGCCTGGCGTACGGTGAGCGGCTGCGCCGTGCGCGCCACCGGGTGCGCGCTCGCGAGCAGCTTCGCGCAGCGCTCGAGGCTTTCGAGCGTCTCGATGCCCGTCCGTGGGCCGAGCGCGCACGCGCCGAGCTCGCGGCATCGGGCGAGACGCTACGCCGCAGAGATCCAAGCACCAGCGATGAGCTGACGCCACAGGAGCTGCAGATCGCGCTCCAGCTTGCGGGAGGAAAGACCACGCGGGAGGCTGCGGCGGCGCTGTTCCTGAGCCCGAAGACGATCGAGTATCACCTCCGCCACATCTACCAGAAGCTCGAGATCAGCTCCCGCGAGGAGCTGGCGCGGGTGCTTGCGGAGCACTGGGAGGGCGCCCAGCAGGCGGACGCCGCCCACGCAGATCCAGGCTCCCTAGAATCGCCCGCAGCGCGGACGTAGCTCAGTCGGTAGAGCGTCGGCTTCCCAAGCCGAAGGTCGCGGGTTCGAAGCCCGTCGTCCGCTTGGGGGAAGTACCTGCAAAACGGGCCTTCAGCCCGGACCCTGATCGTGGATCTCGGAGGCGGGCAACTGTTGCGGGCAACGATCTCGGGCCCGACTGTCCCAGCGCCTGGCACGTGCGGAACAGGCGCTAGGGACTGGACCACGGGTCAGCGAGTCGGGTTCCCGTGCACCCTCCGCGGACATGAACGATTCCGTCGATTTGCAGGGAAACGTCCCAAGACGTTCCAGGACATCTTTCAAGACGTCCCAAGACGCGGTAGAGACATCCTGGCCGGTCGTCGATGCTCCTGGCATGGAGATCGCGACCAGGATCGGGCTCACGCCGGCGGCCGAGTCGGCGTCGCTGCTCACGCGTGACGAGGTGATTGACTGCGCAAGAGGTCGCGGAGCTCCTGCGCCTGCCAGGTCTGGGACGTTTTCAGCACGTCTGTGCGTACAGTGTGATGCGGGCGTTGGGACGTTTTTTGAGGGCTTTAGGCGGGGGTCGTTGGCCGTTGCGAGGATCTGTATCGAGCTGCGGTCGGCTTGGGGTAGGGCGTCGATGCGGATGCGCCGGCGATGCAGCGTGTGCGGCAGCAGTCAGACGGGGTCGAGCGCGGCGGTCACGTGCTCGGGACCTTGGAGGAGATCGGCGGGGCCACCAGGGCGAAGCGTTGCGTCTTTGAGATGGTCTTGGCGCGCGCGGAACTGGCATCTTGCAAGGACGCGAGATCCTGGCATCGGTTTC
>CATPBV010000022.1 GCA_955652345.1 uncultured Solirubrobacteraceae bacterium
GATCGATCTCGCAGACACGGAGGCAACGATCGAGCTCGTCCGGGAAGCCGGCGTCGAGCTCCAGATCGCCTTCATGCGCCGTTTCGATCCCGGCTTTCGGCGCGCACGCGAGCTCGTGCTCACGGGCGACCTCGGCACGCTGTACTCGCTGCGCATGTGCGCTCATGACCACGCGCCCGCCGATGAGCGATACATCCCCACCAGCGGCGGAATCTTCTGCGACCTACACGTGCATGACTTTGACATGGCCCGCTGGCTGACCGGCCACGAGGTGAAGGAGGTCTTTGCCACTGGCTCGGTTCGGGCCTGGGAACGTTACGGACGCTTCGACGACGTCGACAGCGCGGCGATGGTCCTGACCATGGACGACGGGCTTCCGGTCGTCGTCACGGGAGCGCGGCACGACCCGATCGGCTACGACTTCCGAGCCGAGCTGTTCGGTTCGGGCGATTCGATCGTCGTCGGAGTGGACGAACGTACGCCGGTTCGGTCCGTGCAACCGGACGCTCCGCCGCCGCCCGCCAACCCCTATCGCGGATTCCTGGATCGCTTCAACCAGGCGTTCATCGACGAGACGGCCGCGTTCATCGATCTCGTCCTCGGCCGTGCCGAGAACCTCTGCCCGCCACAGGAGGCGCTCAGCGCGTTGCGGGTGGCGGTCGCCTGCGAGCGGTCGTGGCGAGAGCGCCGCCTGGTGGGCGTCGAGGAGGTCTCTCAGGTTGCCTGAGATCGGGATCGGCCTGCTCGGCGTCGGGTGGATGGGTTCTCTCCACAGTGCGTCGTACCGGCGGGTGCGCGACCACTATCCGACCTGCCAGGGCACGCCTCGCCTGGTGATCGCTGCCGACGCGGTGGAGGACCGCGCGCGCCACGCGGCGCAGGAGCTTGGCTACGAGGACTGGACGACGGACTGGCGCGATGTGGTTGCGCATCCTGACGTCGACGCCGTCAGCATCACCGCCCCGAACTTCCTCCACTGTGAGATGGCGGTGGCGGCCTCCGAGGCGGGAAAGCACATCTGGGTGGAGAAGCCGCTCGGCCGCTTCCCGGCAGAGACGGTGAGCACCGCGGACGCCGTGACGGCGACCGGCGTCCGGACGGTGGTCGGCCTCAACTACCGGCACGTCCCGGCGGTCCAGTACGCGCACCAGCTGATCGCCTCCGGGCAGATCGGTCACGTCAACCACTTCCGCTCGCAGTTCCTCGCCGGCTATGCCAGCAATCCGCAGGCGGGGCTCTCGTGGCGCTTCTCCCGCGAGCTCGCCGGCTACGGGATTCTCTATGACCTGATGTCGCACGGGGTCGACATGGCGCAGTATCTGCTCGGGCCGATCGCCAGGGTCACCGCTCGCACCGCGACTTTGATCCCCCGGCGTCCGCAGATGGACGCGGGTACCGGCACGCACTTCACGGTTGCGGCCGGCGAGCTGGGAGACGTCGAGAACGAGGATTGGGTTGCGGGGCTGGTCGAGTTCGAGTCCGGCCTGGTCGGCACGAACGAGTCGAGTCGGTATGCCGTCGGGCCCGAGGCCCGCTACGTATTCGAGGCGAACGGGACTGAGGGCGCCGTCTCGTGGAACTTCGAGCGCATGAACGAGCTGGAGGTGTGCATGCCGCTTCCCAGCGGCGATCGCGGCTATACGACCGTTTACATGTCTCCAGGTCATCCCGAGTTCGCCCACTTCCAGCCCGGCGCCGGAATCCCGATGGGCTACAGCGACCTGAAGGTGACCGAGGCATTCCTCTTCTTGGAGTCGATCGTCGATGGCGTGCAGCGCTCGCCCGGCGTCCAGGAGATGGCGGACGCCGCCCGGGTGCTCGACGCGATGGCGCGCTCGTCGGCGTCGCTCGCATGGGAAGAGGTCGGCGCAGTGAGCGCCCGACCGGAGGCGACTGCGACCGCTGCCGGCAACATCCGCACAGCGAACGGAGCGAGATGACAACCCACCAGTCCTACATGCGTGCCGCGGTGTTTGCCGGCGATGGTGTGCTCGACATCACCGAGCGCCCATGGCCAGAGCTTCAGCGTCCAGACGACGTCATCCTCGGGGTCGAGGTCGGCGGGATCTGCGGGACCGACCTCAAGATTCTCGAGCGGCCGCAGGCCCATCCGGCGACGCCGGGCGTCGTCCTCGGACACGAGATCCTCGGCGTCGTGGCCGAGAGCGGTCCCGAGTCCGGGCTCGAGACCGGGGATCGCGTGGTCGTGGCGCCGAACTTCGGGTGCGGGGTCTGCGTGTACTGCCGTCGAGGGCTCGTGAACCAGTGCCCACGGATGACCACGATCGGCATCTACGAGGACGGTGGCCTCGCCGATCGAGTCCGCGTCCCGGCGGCTACGTGCCACCGGATCTCCTCTGCGGTTCCAGCTGAGTTGGCTGTCCTCGCCGAGCCGCTTTCCGGAGTCGTCAACGGCTTCCGATTGGCGAACCCGTTCCCGGGCGAGACCGCCGTCGTGCTCGGCGCCGGACCTGCCGGGCTCATGTTCACGGCTCTGTTCGCCGCGGCCGGCGTCCACGTGGTAACCGTCGAGCCCACCGCGGAGCGCGCGCAGCTGGCGGCCGCCCTGGGCGCCGATGAGACGCTCGATCCGCGCGCGGGTGATGTCACGAGTGACATCTTGGAGATCACCGACGGCGTGGGCGCGGACGTCGTGGTCGACGCCGTCGGGTCGCAGTTCTCGACGGCCCTGCGTGCGGTGCGTTCGGCCGGGCGTGTGGTGCTGTTCGGGATGAACACGACGGCGCGCGCGGAGATAGCCCAGGAGCGCATCACGCGCCGTGAGCTGAGCATCCTCGGGGCGTACGTCGGTGGCCAGGACGTTATTCCACTCGCGGTCGGCATCCTCGAGCGTGGAGTCGTCGACCTCTCGCCGATGGTCACGCATCGCATCGGCGTCGACGGGCTTCCGATGGCGCTCGACGAGTTCCGGCGAGGGGGAGCCGTCAAGATCGAGGTCTCGTTCTCATGAGCGTCGACGCGGTCGCGTGACGTGAGCTCGCTTCGGGTCGGCAACGCTCCTCTCTCCTACGGTGCGTTCGAGATGACGATTGGCGTGTTCCCGAACATTCCCGGACCGGACCAGCTCCTCGACGAGCTCGCCGAGGCCGGCTTCGAGGGGACGGAGCTCGGCGTTCCCGGCTACCTCGGGGAGGGCGAGGAGCTCCGCCGCCGGCTCGACGACCGCGGGCTGGAGCTCACCGGCGGCTGGTGCCCGGTTCGTTTCAGCGAGCCTCACCACTGGGACGAGGACCTCGCCGGCCTCGACCGGATCCTGTCGCTGTTTGCTTCGGCGGGCGCGACCGGCGCGCACCCGGTGTTCGGAGACGGTGGATCTGACGCGCGCCGGGCGAACCCTGGGCGCGGCCGAGAGGACCGCTCGCTCGGCCTCGACGACGCCGGTTGGAAGCGATTCCTCGAAGGCTTGAAGCGCGCCGACGACCTGGCGCGGGCGCGCGGCTTTGAGCCGACCTTCCACCCGCACACCTCGACGTACGTCGAGGCTCCGTGGGAGATCGATCGGCTGCTCGATACAACCGAGATCGGGCTCGTCATCGACCCCGGTCATCTGTTGGTCGGGGGGAATGACCCGATCGAGGCCGTCCGCGGCTGGGGGCGGCGCGTCAACTATGTGCACATCAAGGACGTCCGCCTCGGCGTGCGGGACTCCGTCATCCGCGATCGAGCCGGCACGCTCGAGGCGTGGCGGCGGGGCATCTTCTGCGAGCTCGGCGCCGGCGACGTCGATCTGACCGGCTTCCTCACGGCGCTGGCCGGGATTGATTACTCCGGCTGGCTCGTGGTCGAGCAGGATCGCATCCCGCGTGACGACGAACCGCTCCGCGAGGCAGCGGAGGCGCAGGCCCGCAACCGATCCTGGCTGCGGACACACGCGGGGCTCTAGAAAAGGAGATTGCGTATGAAGGCCACAGAAAACTCCCGCGTCTCAGGTTCGGCGTCTCACAAGCTTGCGCTGCTCGGAGGCGCGCCGAGCGGCGTACCCCCCAAGCCGCACTACCCTCGTTTCACCGAGCGGGCCCGTCGGCACATCGACGAGGTGCTGCGCGAGGGCAAGATGGTCGGTCTCGGCACCGCCCATCCATGGCTGGGTGCAGCCGAACGCGCGATCGCGGACTGGCAGGGCACACAACATTGCTTGACCACTTCGTCGGGCCATGCCGCACTTCACGCCGGGCTCATGGGGCTGCAGATCACCGGAGGCGCTGAGGTCATCACGACGCCCTACACGTGGGGGGCATCGACATCTCCGATCCTCTACAACAACGCGCTCCCCGCCTTCGCCGACGTCGACCCCGACCGCGGCCTGCTGGATCCGGATTCGGTCCGCGAAGCGATCGGCCCGCGGACCGAGGCGATTCTGGTCACCCATCTCTACGGGCAGCCGGCCAACATGACCGCGCTATGCGAGATCGCCGCCGAACACGGGCTCGCACTGATCGAGGACGGCAGCCAGGCTCACGGGGCGAAGCACCGCGGCAAGCGGGTCGGCTCTTTCGGCGACGCCGGCGGCTTCTCGTGCATGGGCGGAAAGCTCTTGGCGACCAGCGAGGCGGGCTATCTCGTCACCAACCGCGACGACGTCTACTGGAACGCCGTGATCAGCTGCCAGCATGCCGGCGGAACCGAGGATCCCGGACGTGCCGACGAGGAAGGGTTCCCCTCGGATCTGCGCCCCTACATCGACTCGCTTCACTACACCTATCGCGTCAGCGTGCTGAACGCCATCTTGCTCGTCGATCAGCTCGCCAAGCTCGACGAGGAGAACGCCAACCGGACCCAGAACCGGTCGTGGTTCGTCGAGGCGATCGAAGGCGTCCAGAGCGTCAGCGTTCCCGAGTATCCAGACGGAGATCCGGTCTACCACATGGTCTCGCTGAACTTCCGGGCCGAGCACGCGGGCATCTCCAAGCAGACATATCTTGCCGCCCTGCAGGCGGAGGGAGTCGGGGCGTTCAGTTACATCGAGGTTCCGCTGCACCGCTTGGAGCGCCTACGTCCATCCACGGGGGCGCCGCGGACCATGTTCGCCGAGCGGCTCGAGCGCGCGGGCATGGACTACGCGGCGCTCGAGCTGCCCGGATGCGACGCCAAGGTCGAGCGCTCGTTCGAGATGAGCTGGAACTGGATCGACGAGGATCGCGAGGCGATGAGCCGGCTTGCGGCGGCCTTCATCAAGGTGGAGGAGCAGCTCGACGCGCTTCGCAGCTACGAGCGGCAGCTGCGATGACCCTCATCCGCGGGCACGGTTGCCGGTGAGCAACCGCGCCCGTCTCCGAGATCGGGTCATGCTCGGCCAGCCGGCATGACCGTCCGGCTCGGCGTGCTTTCGACTGCACGCATCAACGAGCTCGTGCTCCCGGCGGCGCAAGCCTGCGAGCAGATCGAGGTGCTCGCCATCGCCAGCCGCGAGCTCGCGCGGGCCGAGCGATATGCGGCACAGCACGGCATCGAGCGCTCCTACGGGTCATACGCATCGCTGCTCGAGGATCGCGATGTTGACGCTGTATACATCCCGCTGCCCAACGCGCTGCACATCGAGTGGTCCGAGCGCGCGCTGGAGGCCGGCAAGCACGTTCTGTGCGAGAAGCCCCTCGCGCGACGCCGCCAGCAGGCCGAGCAGGCGTTCGACATCGCTGAGCGTGTGGGGCTCGTCCTCGCCGAGGCATTCATGTACCGCCACCACCCGCAGACCCTCCAGGTCAAGTCACTCCTCGGCGCCGGTGCGATCGGTCGTCTGCGGTTGATCCGCGCGTCACAGAGCTTCACCATCACGCAAGCAGGGGACGTGCGGTATTCACGCGCCCTCGAGGGCGGCGCGCTGATGGACGTTGGGTGCTACTGCGTCAATCTGGCGCGATTCGTGGCCGGGGAGCCGGAGCGGGTCTACGGCGAGCAGCGGCGGGGTGACGACGGCATAGACCTTCTGTTCTCGGGGACGATGCGCTTTGCTGAGGATGTGCTCGCGCAGTTCGATGCGGGAATCGACGTCCCCACGCGCGACTTCCTGGAGCTCGTCGGCTCCGACGGCACGATGGATGTCCACGATCCGTGGATGAGCGGTTCAGCCGAGCCGCTCATCACCATCCGACGCGACGGGGAGACCGAGCACCTAACGACTGAGCCGGGCGAGGCGTACCGCCTCCAGCTCGCGGATTTCGCGGCGGCGATCAGCGGGGAGCGCGAACCGCGGCTGGGGCGCGCCGACGCGACGGCGCAAGCCGCGGCCATCGAAGCCCTGTATGCGTCGGCCGATAGCGGCCGCCCGGTCGACCTTGGCGAGCCCGGGCGACCTGGGAAAGAGCCAGCGCGGCGGTGAGCGGCGCGGCGC
>CATPBV010000023.1 GCA_955652345.1 uncultured Solirubrobacteraceae bacterium
CCCTCGTACCCTCGGCCTTCAGCTCGCCGAAGTCGACGATCCCGATCCGGTCACAGAGGCGCTCCGCCTCCTCCATGTACTGGGTCGTGTACAGCACGGCCATTCCCTCGTCCGATAAGTGCTCGACGCTCTCGAGGATCGCGTTCCGGCTCTGGGGATCGACGCCGACCGTAGGTTCGTCGAGGATCAGCAGCCGCGGCCGGTGAAGCAGCCCGATCCCGATGTTCAGCCGGCGCTGCATCCCGCCGGAATACTCCTTGGTGAGATCGTCGGCGCGATCGGTGAGCCCGATCACTTCGAGGACCTCGCCGACGCGGGTGTTCGCCTCCGTGGTGGGCAGGCCGTACAGACGGCCGAAGAAACGGAGGTTCTCGCGAGCCGTCAGGTCCGGATAGATCGCGAGCTCCTGGGGCACGTAGCCGATGAGGGCTCGCGGCGCGACGGTGCGCGTCGTCAGCTGCTCGCCGCCCACGAGCACCTCGCCCGCGTCCGGCTCGAGCAGGCCGCAGGCCATCGAGATGGTGGTGGTCTTGCCCGCGCCGTTCGGGCCGAGAAGGCCGTAGGTCTCGCCGTCGGCGATCTGGAAGCTGACGCCTCGCACGGCCCGTACCTCACCGAAGCTCTTGCGCAAATCCCGGCAGTCGAGCACGCTGCGCAAACTTTCGCACCAACCGTCCTGTGATGTATCGCGGCGAGTGACCTCGGGTGTGCGTCGCACGCCGGTAATGTGTGGAGGGTGAAGTACGCCCGTCGCATCTCCCACCGGCCGATGGCGGCCGGTCGCGGCGTGCCTGCTCTCGCCACCACGTCGACTCAGTAGGGCGCTCCGGCGGCTGCTGGCCGCCCCGGGGTGCCCGCCAGCTCCGGCGCGGATGACAGCGCCGCGCCGCCTCGACAGGCGCCGCACCACTGGGACGAACCTGCATTGAAGGAGACGAGTCGATGTCACCCAACCGAAACGACCCACCCGCTCGGCGCTCCCATCGCCGCATCGGCGCAGAACTCGACCTGTTCCACTTTCCCGAGCACTCACCCGGAATGGCGTGCTGGCACCCGCGCGGAATGGTCATCTACAACGCGCTGCTGGAGCTGTTCCGGGAGCTGTCCGAGCGGTCCGGGTATCAGGAAGATCGCTCGCCGCTGGTATGCGCCAGCTCGTTGTGGGAGCGCTCCGGGCATGGGGAAAGTTCCACGCGAAGATGTTCCAGCTCGAGGTCGACGGTCGCCCGGCGGCGTTGCGGCCGATGAACTGTCCGGGGCACGCGGAGCTGTACGCGCTACGGCCCCGCTCCTACCGCGAGCTCCCGCTGCGCCTGGCGGAAAGCGGACACGTGCACCGTCTCGAGCAGTCCGGGGAGCTCAACGGGCTCTTGCGCGCCCGTTCGTTCATCGTCGACGATGCGCACCCGTTCTGCGCGCCCGGCCAGGTCGCGGCTGAGCTGCGGAGCTGCCTCGAGCTCGCGCGCGAGCTGCACAACCTATTTGGACTTCCGTTGCGCGCCGAGCTGTCGCTCCGACCCGCAGACCGCCTCGGGTCGGACGACGTGTGGGACAGGGCGGAAGCCGGCTTGCGCGACGGCCTCCGGGTTGCCGGGATCTCGTTCGAGGAGCGGCCCGGAGAGGGCGCTTTCTACGGCCCGAAGGTCGATCTGCACGTCGCCGATTCGCTCGGGCGCTCGTGGCAGATGGGTTCAGTTCAGCTCGACTATCAGCTCCCGGAGCGCTTCGACCTCCGGTACGTCGACGCCGGCGGGCGCGATCGCGACGGAGAGGGTGCTCCCAATCCCCCGGCGATCATCCACCGTGCGATGTTCGGTTCGATGGAGCGGTTCATCGCCGTCCTGCTGGAGCACGGGGACGGGTGGCTTCCGCTATGGCTTTCGCCGGAGGCGGTCAGGGTGCTGCCGGTCGGTCAAGCAGACGAGCCCTACGCGCGCGCGTTCGCGGAGCAGCTCCGGCAGGCCGCAGTGAGAGGCGCGGTGGCGCCGAGCGGGCCGCTCGCCGCGCGGATTCGGGACGCGGCCGCGGCACGCGTGCCGGTCGTCGCCGTGGTGGGTCCGCGTGAGCGAGCCGGAGTTAGCGTCGCCCTCCGCCGCGCCGGAGCGCGCGACCACGATGTCGTGTCGCTGGCTCACGCCGTGGAGGGCTTGCGCGAGGAGGTGCTCTCACGGGGGCGCTGAGCGGGTCTCGCCGCCCCTCGCGACAGGTCTTATCCTGTCCTCGCGACCATGTTCGGAACGTCGGGTCACGAACAGCTGGAGGAAGAGGCGCGAGAGCGCTGGGGGCACACGGACGCGTACAGCGAATCAGCGCGCCGGACAGCTCGTTACGGGCAGGCCGACTGGGGCGCGATCCACGCCGAAGCGCAGGAGATCGTCAGCGATTTCGCAGCCCTGATGCGCGCCGGCGAGTCACCGCGTGGCCCGCGGGCCCGTGCCGTCGCCGAGCGCCACCGCCAGCACATCTCGCGCTGGTTTTATCCGTGCGCGCCGGATGTGCACCGGGCCCTCGGCGAGATGTATGTCGCGGATCGGCGGTTCGCCCGCAGCTATGAAAACGTCGCCAATGGTCTCGCCGCTTACGTGCGGAACGCGATCCGCGCGAATGCCGCGGGGCCGTAACGCCAGCGTAACGATCGCGCGCGACGATACGGACTGTTTTGCGGCATATTTTCTTGCCGCCTCGACCCAGCTTTCACGCTAGGGTGCGCTCGGAAGCCGTGGTGTCGCTGCTCCGGGCGTACCGCGACGGATTGACGAATCTCCATGTCCACAGACTCGTTCCCAGCCCAGGCCGGACCGGCGACCGGCGAGGTCCGTGCGGCTCCAGCGCGGCTGCGGCGAGCTGTTCGCCTGCAAGAACTGCGCCTGGCGCGCTTGGGGGTGCTCGCTTTCCTGTCGCTCCTGGTCCTCGTGTCGGTGTGGCTCCGGACCCGTGGGCTCCACATCTACTACTGGATCGACGAGGGACTTTCGGTCGGGATCGCCTCGCATCCGTTGGCGGATATCCCGTCGCTGCTCCAGCAGGACGGCTCGCCGCCTCTCTACTACATGGTGCTGCATGTTTGGATGGCCCTGTTCGGCCGCGGCGAGGCCGCCACCCATGAGCTGTCGCTCCTGTTTGGGCTCCTCACGATCCCGGTGTCCTACTGGGCGGGAGCGAGCCTGTTCGGGCGCCGTGCCGGAGTCATATGCGCGGTGCTTGCCGCCGGCGCGCCGTATCTGACGACCTACGCGCAGGAGACCCGGATGTACGCGCTGCTCGCGCTCCTGAGCCTCGTCGTCTGCGCTTCGTTCGTACACGCATTCGTCCTTCGGCATCGGCGGTACCTGTTCGTCTTCGCGCTGACACTTGCGGCGGCGCTGTACACCCACAACTGGGCGCTGTTCCTAGCGATTGCGTGCGCTGCCGCGTACCTGCTCTGCATCTGGAGCGCTGCCAGCGACCAGCGTCGTGGGCTGTGGCGGGACGGTGCCATTGCGCTCGGAGCCGTCGTCGTGCTGTACGCGCCGTGGCTACCGACACTCTGGTACCAGGCTCGTCACACCGGCGCGCCTTGGGACCTTCCCCCAGTCATCTGGTCGGTCAGCCAGGGTCTCTATTCGCTGGTCGGGGGCCGCGGCGCCGCGGTCGCGGTGCTGCTTGCCGGGGGTACGGGGCTCCTCGCACTGAGGAAGCTCACGCCTGTCAGAGGAGTGGCCGCGCTCAGAGACACGAGTGATCCGCAGAGGCTTCTGTTGGCGGCGAGCACGCTCCTCGTGATGGGCCTCGGAACGCTCGCGATCGCGTTCGTCTACTCGAAGGCGCACCCAGCATGGGCAATCCGATATCTGGGCGTGATCATCGGGCCGCTGATCCTGGTGTTCGGCCTGGGGCTCGCGCGCGCAGGGACGCTGGGGATCGTCGCTCTGGCGCTCGTCGCATGCTTCTGGTTGGTCGATCCCGTCTCGACGTCTCTGACCAGCAAGAGCAACGTCGGGCGGGTGGTCCCGGGGCTGCGAGCACAGCTGGGGCGCGACGGCCTCGTGCTCTCGACCCAACCGGAGGAGGTGCCAACTCTCGCCTACTACCTTCCGGCGGTCACACGCTTCGGCACGCCGATGGGGCCCGTCCCGGATCCACGCGTGGTCGACTGGCGGAACGCGCTCAACCGGCTGGGGGACTCCTCCGTGTCGGGGGTGCTGATGCCGATGGTGCACTCGATGAAGCCCGGCCAGCACATCTTGCTGGTCGCGCCGAGCAATCTTCCGGATACTCCGCTGTGGCTGAAGCTGATCGACCGCTACAGCATCCAGTGGACGCGGGCGCTCACCCGTGACCGATCACTCAGGCTGATCTCCTCCACGGAGAAAGGCTGGACGGCCTCTGGCCTACCGGTGCGCGCCACGCTGTTTGTCGTCAGGGGTGGACCCCACCCGTGAGAGCGCTACAGACCAGATAGGAGCCGTTCGTGCCAGTCCATGACTTCCGCTTTCCGGGCGAATCGGAGGAGTACCGGCGCCAGCGTGACGAGCTACTGCGTGCGGAGATAGACCTGCGCCGTCAGCTCGAGGCCGTGGCCGAACGCACGCGCGCGCTGCCGCCTGGTGGCGCAGTACCCACCGACTACCAGTTCGACGAATGGGGCGCCGATCAGGGAGCGCATCGACGGGTGACCCTCTCAGAGCTGTTCGGAGACAAGGACACTCTGTTTCTGTACAGCTTCATGGTCGTTCCGAAGGAGCAGGGGCTGCCGTTCGTCGGGCCGTGCCCCTCGTGCACCTCGATCATCGACGGAATCGACGGCGCGCTGCCGCACATCACGCAGAGGATCAGCTTCGCGGTCGCGGCCAACGCGCCGATCGAGCGGTTTCACGAACACGGTGTAAGTCGCGGCTGGCGGCACGCTCGCCTGCTGTCCACCGCGGGCACGACCTATAACCGCGACTACGGTGCCGAGGACGAGAACGGGAATCAGTGGCCGCTGGCCACGGTCTTCGCTCGGCGGCCCGATGGGATCCACCATTTCTGGAGCTGCGAGCTGTGGTTCGCGACGCGTGAGGAGGGCCAGGACCCTCGGCACGTCGATTTCATGTGGCCCGTCTGGACGGTCTTCGATCGGACGCCGGACGGACGCGGCATGACCTGGGGCCCGGAGCTCGACTACGGATAGCTGCGCGATGCCGGCGGACGACCCAAGACGCCTGAGCGTTCGACCGCGTGTCTGTGGCCAACAGGTCCTAGTCGAGTGGCCAGGTGTGCACCGGCTCGTTCGTGTGCATGTGGTCCCGGTACCGGACCGTCATCTCGCGAAGCGCCGCAAGGCGATCGAGCCGGCGATCTTCGAGGAGCCGATGGAAGGTCGCGCTCTGCCACGATGCGCCGTTTCGCAGGGTGGCGCAACGGCGCTCGATGACGCCTAGCAGGCGGTCCCGGTCGGCGGTTGCGACTCCCCACCGGTCGAGGCCCTCGTACGCCATCGGCAGCAGCCGTCGCAGGACCAGCTCGGCGACCCGCACCTCGCCGACGCCCGGCCAGTAGAGCGGCGCCTCGATGCCCTCCCGCGCGCAGGCATGGAAGTTCTCCTCGGCCGCGGGGAACGACATCTGCGACCAGATCGGACGCTCGTCATCGACCAGCATCCGGATCAGCCCGTAGTAGAAGGCGGCGTTGGCGAGGATGTCCACGACCGTGGGACCCGCCGGGAGGACTCGGTTCTCGACGCGCAGGTGCGGCCGCCCTCCATCGACGTCGTAGATCGGGCGATTCCAGCGGTAGATCGTGCCGTTGTGAAGTCGCAGCTCCTGCAGCCGGGGCACGCCGCCGTTGTGAAGGACCTCCACGGGGTCTTCGTCCTCGCAGACCGGGAGAAGCGCCGGGAAGTAGAGGACGTTCTCCTCGAACAGGTCGAAGATCGAAGTGATCCATCGCTCACCGAACCACACCCTGGGACGCACACCCTGCGCCTTGAGCTCCTCGGGACGGGTATCGGTGGACTGCTCGAACAGCGCGATCCGGGTCTCTCGCCACAGCTCTCGCTCGAAGAAGAACGGGGAGTTGGCGCCGACCGCGAGCTGCACGCCGGCGATCGCCTGCGCGGCGTTCCAGTGGTTCGCGAACACAGTCGGGTCGACCTGCTGATGCAGCTGGACGCTCGTGCAAGCAGCCTCCGGCGCGATCGTGTCGGCGTACGTCGACAGGCGCTCCACGCCGTCGATCGCGATCTGCAGGTCTTCGCCGCGCGCCGCGAAGACCTGCTCGTTGAGCAGGGCATAGCGGTCGCTGGCGCTGAAGTTCTCAGCGTTCAGGTGCCGCTCGGTGACCGTGGGCAGGATCCCGATCAGCATCATGTGAGCGCCGGCGCCGCTGGCCCTGTCCTCGGCGTCGTTGAGGCTCGCGCGGATGCCCTCTTCGAGCTCCTTGAACACCCCGCCGCCGAGCAGGTGCGGCGGAATGTTGATCTCGAGGTTGAACTGCGCGAGCTCAGTCTGGAAGTCGGGGTTGGCGATCCGCTCCAGCGCCTGAGCGTTCGCCATCGCGGGGTCGCCTGCCTTGTCGGTGAGGTTCAGCTCGATCTCGAGCCCGACCGCCCGATGCTCGGGATCGAATTGCGATTCGGCGAGCATCTGGGCGAAGACCTCGAGGCACCGCTTGACCTTGAAGCGATAGCGGCGCCGCTGTTCGCGAGTGAACACGGTTGCGGTGACCTGTTCGCCCATGGCTCTCTTCCCTTGCGACTACGGCAGGTGGGAATGGCAGTTTGCCACTCGGGTCGGGTCAGGCGGCGTAGCGGCGCTCGGCTCGGGCCCTGGCCTTGGCGGCTTCAGTCGCCCGGTCTTTTTGTGGAGCGCCGGTGCGCAGCTCGCCGAGCAGCTCCATGGATGCGCGTGCGACGGCATCGATCGCGCTTTCGAATGCCTCGGCATTGGCGCGCGAGGGCTTCGCGAAACCGCTGATCTTGCGCACGTACTGAAGCGCGGCGGCCCTGACCTCCTCCTCCGTGGCCGGGGGATCGAAGTTGTAGAGCGTTCGGATGTTTCGGCACATGCGGCTAAGCGTAGCCGCGTCGGCTCAGCTGGCCCAGGGTCCTACGCCACCGATCCGCTGCACCGCGATGTGCGTGATGAATCCGGGAGGCGGGTGGTCCATCGTCGGGAACTTGACGCCCGGTCCGAGGTAGGTGTGTGCGAGCCGCTGGAGCAGCTCCGGCGCCCCGCCCTCGGTGATCCGCGCTCGACCGTGTATCACCACGTATTCGTCGAGACCGATCGCGTTTCGGGTCCCGGCCTCGATCGACAGGGCGACTCGGGGATCGCGCCGGATGTTGTGGACCTTTCGGTTCTCGGGGAGGTGAGCGGCGACGATCTCATCGCCGTCGAGACCGACCCACACGATCGACACCTGGGGCCGGCCATCGGGCTCGAGCGTGACCAGGTGCGCGAGGCCTGGCGACTCCAGGATCGCGCGCGCGGATTCGGGTATCGCGGCCACCGGCGCAACCTAGCAATACCGGCCGCGCCGCACCTCGTGCCCGGATCCCAGAGGCGGTCCTGGAGCTCGACCGACTTACCCGCCGCCCACCGCTCGAGTAGTCGCATGCTGAGCTGTTCGCCCGTCAGGTTGAAGGCGCGCGCGACGTACGGCAACTGACGCAGCTGAACATGAAATGCCATC
>CATPBV010000024.1 GCA_955652345.1 uncultured Solirubrobacteraceae bacterium
CCTCAACCTTCACCACGGTCGTGGGGCCGACGAACACGACCTGCTCGGCCTCGCCGACGTCCTGGACCCCCAGCGACGTTTGCACGTTGTCACTCCGCGGGCGCCCCTGACCGTCCCCGGCTGGCCCGGCAATCACTGGTATCTCGTGCCGCGCGTGGGCTATCCCGACCCGCAGACCTTTCACGCCGCGTATGCCCGGCTCGCCACCTTCCACGACGAGCTGTGGGAGCGAACCGGCATCGCGCCGGAGAGGACGGTGCTCGGCGGCTTCTCGATGGGCTCGGTGATGAGCTACGCGCTCGGCCTCGCCGGCGAGCGAGCTGCCCCGGCCGGGATTCTGGCGTTCTCCGGATTCATCCCCACCGTCGAGGGCTGGGAGCCCGATGTCGGCTCGCGCCCGCACCTGCCTGTCTTCATCGCCCACGGGCGCCGGGACCCGATCATGGATGTTGCTTTCGCGCGGCGCGCCCGCAGCTTGCTCCAGGCCGGCGGCTTGCCGGTCAGCTACCACGAGTCAGAGGTCGCTCACCAGATCGACCCCGATCACATCCCCGAGGCGACCCGGTGGCTCCCCGCGACGACTGGACAGACCCGCCCGGCAGCCACCACTTCAACTCCGAAAGGACGATGACTCCCATGCGCAAGATCCAGAGCCAGGGCGTCCACCACATCACGCTGGTGGGGGCCGACCGGCAGACCTCGATCGACTTCTGGGAGGGCGTGCTCGGCATGCCGTTCATCTTCGAGCAGCCCAACCTCGACAACGCCGCTGAGAGTCACCTGTACTTCGACCCCGGCGATGGTCGGCTAATCACCGTCTTCACCAACGAGGACCGCACGACCGACCCCGAGCGCACCCCCACCGATCCGGGCTGCGTGCACCATCTCGCCTTCGCGCTCTCCCAAGCGACATTCGCGCAGACGGTCGAGCGACTGGACGAGCGCGGGATCAGGCACAGCGGCTTGAAGGACCGCGGGTTCATGGACTCGATCTACTTCACCGATCCGCTCGGCCTGCTGATTGAGCTGGCCTCCTACCGGTTCGAGCCTCCGGCCGGATGCACGCATGCGGACGTTCTCCTGGCCGCCCACAGGATCCGCGCGGGGCAAGGCGACTACAACATCGCGCCGGTGCATCTGGCTGACGCGATCGAGCAGCTCGTCACCGGCTCGCGCGACTCGCTCTCCGACGACCGCTCGCCCAAGGACCCATACCGCCACGCTCGTCCGGCGGACGTTGTGACGCCCGGTGAGTGACGCCTTCCGCCATGTCGACTCCGCCCGGACGATCGTGTTCGGCTCCGGAGCTCTCGCCGAGAGCGCGGATCTCATCGGCAGCGATTACGTCTTACTGACGACCCCTCGGGCCGCCTCTGCGGCCCCCGACCTCGCCGAGCAAGCGCGCACCGTGGTCGAGGTGCCGGCCGGGCACGTTGACGCCGTCTCGGCGCAGCTACGCGAGGCGGTGGTGGGGAGGCGCCTGATCGCGCTCGGCGGCGGGCGGGTGATCGATGTCGCCAAGGCGCTGGCGGCGGCCGACCCGCCGCGCGAGGTGGTGGCGATCCCGACCTCGCTATCGGGCGCCGAGATGACCCGGGTGCACCGCCACGCGGAGGGCGTCGCGCAGAACACTCCGCGCGTGCAACCGGCCGTAGTCATCAACGACCCCGCGTTGAGCGCGTCCCAACCGCCCGATGCCCTGGCCGCCAGCTCCGCCAACGCGCTCGGCCACGCAATAACGGCCCTGTTCAGCGACCGCGGGACGCCGATCTCGCGCGCAGTTGCGCGTGAGGCGATACGGCACCTCGTGACCGGCTGGTCAGGCACCGAGCCGGAACGCGCCGCCATTGCGCTCGGTGCGCTGCTCGCCGGCTGGGCCGTCGACCACAGCGGTCTAGGCCCCCATCACGCCCTCGCTCAGACCGCCGTACGCATCGCATCGCTTAAGCACGCGGAGACCAACGCCGCGCTCCTACCTGCCACTACCAGTGCGACCCGCTCTCGCCGCCCTGTCGAGTTTGAGCGACTTGATGCGAGTCTTGGGCTCGCCTTGGAGTCAGTCGCCGAGCGGCTACGACACCGAGCCCGAGCGGACCTCGCGGCACTCGTGGACGATGAAAATCTCCTGAGCCGCTCGGTCGAGGCGGCGGCCAAGCGGCCCGAGCTCGACCGGATCGCGCCGGCACCCGATCGCGAGGAAATCCGCCAGATCTACCGCACGAGCACCGGGACGAGCTCTGGACACTGACAGTCTGGTTGCGTCAACTGCGCTTGGACGAGCTGGACCAGTCCGAGCCCTGCGAGCGTTCCGGCTCGCGCGGAAGCGACTTGGATCAGAGAGCGCGGATCACGAACGTCGTGGTTACAGGCGCGCTGGTCTGGCCCGCGAGTGTGGAGGTGAGCTGAAGGACGTACCTGCCGGCGCTCAAGGCGTTGCCATGCAGGCGGCCGCTGAAGCGAACCCGGTTGACCCCTGCGCGGTCGCGGTGCGTGAACACGCCAAC
Organism: uncultured Solirubrobacteraceae bacterium; assembly: GCA_955652345.1. GTDB lineage: Bacteria > Actinomycetota > Thermoleophilia > Solirubrobacterales > Solirubrobacteraceae > Palsa-465. The sequence continues at coordinate 2,505 of CATPBV010000024.1, forward strand.
CGCGGTCAACTCCGTACAGCGACCATGCCTGCCAGTGCAGCGGAGAACTCGGAATGTCGTCGTGGCCGGGAGCGTGTCGCGGTAGCTGATCATCGCTGCTGGCTGTCCCGCAGGGGAGAGGGTCGGCCCGTGCAACGCGGCGTCGAACGCGTGCGGCGAAATGCGCAGGGCCCTTAGCACGGGTGTCGGCGGCATCACTGTGTATTCGACTGCAGTTTGTGTGGTCTGACCGTCCTGGCTCACGGCAGTCACGGTGTAGGTGTGACGCCCGACGTTGCTGGTGTCAAGCACTCCGCCAGGGCTCGAAGTGCCATTCGAGTCGCTGCACGAAGCGATCCCGGGGCCGCCCGCCCCGTCGGCACAGCTGAACGCAGTCGGAACGCGGTGTCCGAGCACAACCGCTGCGCCGGTCGTCGGTGAGGTGATCGTCACTGTTGGAGGTGCAGCCACGTTGTAGTGAACACTGGCGCTGGCGCTCAGGCCATCGTTGCTCGTCGCGGTCACGGTGAGAACGTGCTGTCCGATGCTCGATGTGTCCAGCGCCGATCCAGACGGATGACCCTGCTGGTCGACGCAGCTCGAGATTCCCGTCCCGTCGGCGCTCTCCGTGCAGCTGAATGCCGAGTCGACGACCCCTCCCTGCGGATAGGTCACGCCGTCGTGCGGGCCAGCGATCGAGACGCTCGGTGGCGAGAGCGTGTAGGTGATCACGACACTCCCGTCGCCAGTGTTCGCCGCACTTGAGAAATCGGAGGTCGTGGGCGCCAGGCCTGAGCCACCGCCACCGGCCCCGCCGCAGGACGGCGCGCCGCCACCGTAATATCCGCCGCCGCCTCCGCCACCATCGCAGGTGCTGCCGCCGCCACCGTTCAGATGGTTGCCACTCCCGGCGCTGCCGTCCTGGTTACCGCCTGTTCCCCCGAAACCCGAGGGTGCCCCGTTTCCGCCGGCGAGCCCACCGCCGGAACCTCCTGGCTGTCCACCGCTTCCACCCGCACCGCCGCCCCCACCGGCCGCGAGTAGCCAGCTCGCCGTGTTGGCTGTAACCGGGGCGGTCGCCACCACCGACGCGCCACCGCCACCACCGCCCGCCGAGATGCACGGCGAGCACCCGACGCCTGGTCCAGCCGACCCGCCACCGGGCGCACCCCCTGCGCCGCCTGCAGCCGCGGTGCCATGCACGCCTTTGCTCCCGACCGCGATGTAGTAGGTGGCCCCAGGAGTCGCGGTCAGCGTTGCGGTCGTGTGGCCCCCATTCCCCGGCGCGGATGCCCCGTTGATCGCAGTGGCGCCGGCGGCGCCCTGCACGTCGAAGGTTGCCTGGGTCACGCCGGCCGGAACCGTCCATGTATCCGCTGTGCCGACGGGACACGTGACCGTCGCCGTCGCCGCCGTGACCATCGGAGCCGAGCATTGCGTCGTTGCCC
>CATPBV010000025.1 GCA_955652345.1 uncultured Solirubrobacteraceae bacterium
GTACAGCGCCGGCCTCGGGTAGACCACCGACGGCGTGCTCGAGTCGCTCACCACCTGCAGGTCAGGGACATTGCTGGCCGCGTCGCGTGAGACCTGCCCGATCACCTGGGAGCGGGTCGCGAGCAGCGTCGTTAGCTGTACGGTGTCAGCCGCACGAAGCACCGGGGAGTCCTTGGCGATGCGGGCGTTGGTCGCCTCGATGCTCCGCTGAAGCGGCGCCAACGCGGCGTCCACAGTGGCCACGTATTGGTTGACCGCCGAGCCGTTCACGACCTGCTGGTATTGCGCGAGCGCCCCCGTGGCGGCTGCCACCCGCGCGGCGGCGGCCTGTCGGGTGCTTGCCGTGGCGGTCACCTGAACCAGGTTCTGCGCTCCCAGGGTGCTCCCGGTGACCTTGCCGGTCAACGAGCCGGTTCCAACCCCCAGCGTCTGGGCAGCCATGCTGATCACCGGCTTGGAGTCTGCGAGCTGGGCGATCTGCGAGGCGAGGTCGTTTCCGGCGATCACTACCTGGTCGGTGATGCCCTGCTGTGAGAGCACCGTGACCCGGATCAATCCCGACGACTCGTACACGGACGGAAGCGCCGTGCCGACCACATACGCGAGGCCTCCGACGAGCAGCGAAATGGCCAGGACAACGGCCACCGCCGCGGGCACGAGGCCCGGTTTCGCGCGCGCCGACGGACTCGCAGGATCGGTGGTCTCCGCCATCGTGAGCGTGAAGCTAGCTAGCGCGGCGTCATTCTGCGCCGCGTCGGCGAAGCACGGCGCGGACAGTGTCGGCCATCACCCGCAGGTCGGCGAACAAGGACCAGTTACGAACCTGGCGATAGTCGAGGTTGATCCGATGCTCCCAGGAGACCTCGCTGCGGCCACTCACTTGCCAAAGGCCCGTGATCCCGGGTCGCATCTCGCGGCGCATCAGCTCCCAGCCGTCGAGCACCGCGTCCTCGAGCGGGGACAGCGGCCGGGGCCCGACGAGGCTCATCTGCCCGACGAGCACGTTGAACAGCTGGGGCAGCTCGTCGAGGCTGGTCGTGCGAAGGAACGCGCCCACGCGAGTGGCTCGCTTGGCGGCTTCCTGCTTGGCCTGCTCCACGTGCACCCCGATCGATCCCGGAGTGAGCTCGATCGCTTCGATCTCGCGCCGGCTCTCGGAGTCGGGTCTGAGCGTTCGGAACTTCAGGATCGAGAACGTGCGGCCGTGCATGCCAATCCGGCGCTGGCGGAACAGCACCGGCGTTCCGCTGTTGAGCAGGATCGCGGCTGAGATCGCCAGCAGAAGAGGCGACAGCACGATCAACAGCGCGCTGGCGCCGACGAAGTCGATCGTCCGTTTGAGCACCGCCCGCCCGCGGCTCCAGCGACGGCCCGGGATGCTGAGGAAGGACAGCCCATCGGCGTCATACATCAACGCCCGCGGCCCAAGGAGATCGAAGAACCTCGGCACGATGTCGACCGGGCCCCGATAGGCGCTGCAGCCGCGGAGCACGTCAAGGGTCTTGTAGTCGCGGCTTGCGCTGAACGCGACGATCACCCGGTCGACGCCACCGCCCGCGAGGACCCGCGGGAGCTGATCGATCGTGCCGAGCAGCGGCGGCCCGTCCGGGCTGCCGGGCTCCGTGCAGTCGTCCACACTCCCGACGACGACCGCCGCGCTGCCGGGGCGTCGCGCGAGCTGCACGACGCGATCGGCGACAGCGCCCCGGCCGACGATCAGGACCCGTTCGGGCATCGACTTGCGGCGTAGGAGCCGCACGGCCTGCCGGCCGGCATACCAGCCGAGCGGAGCAAGCAGCCACGTGAGGATCAGTGGCCCTGGAGCAGCGCGGACTCCCGCCACCTCAGCGGCGATGACCGCGGACCATGCCGCGAACGTCGAGGCCACGATCAGACGGCCGACTATCTGGAGCGGATGCTGGCGAAGCCACGACGTCCGCCGGTAGGCATCCACCGCGCTGATCGCGCAGATCGCGACGACGGCGACGAAGCCGCGCGCGAGCCAGCCGCGGAGCCCCGCGTTCAGAGCGCCGGTGACGGACATTGCGCCGAGCACAGCCGCCAGGTCCCAGGTCGCCACGAGAGCCGCCTCGATGCCCTTGGGGGCTCCCGCGCGCCCGGTGTTGGTGGGGGCCGGGAGCGCCGCCGCGGCGACGAGCAGATCGGACTCAGACCCATTGGAGGCCTGCCACGGATGCAAGGCCGCAGGCTTGCCATCGCTCATCCTCGGTCCGGCCTTGCCGGCCAGCGGGGGCGCGTGCGAGTCGGGGCTCGTGCGCGCTCCCCATCGAGTCACGTGATCACCCAATGACATCCGCGAAATCCCTGACCGGCTTCTGACGCCGGGCTGAGGTCTCCTGATCGAACACCGGCCGGCCTCCGGCGACCGCGCTGTATGTCGCGCGGATGGCGTCGACCATCGACGAGAACGCGAACAGTCTCCTGACGCGTTCACGCGAGGCTTGGCCCATGGCCTCCCGAAGCTCGGGGCGCCGGTGCAGCGCCGTGACGCATTCGCACACCATCTCGATGTCGCCCGGGGCCACCAGGTACCCCGTCCGCCCGGCCTGCACCTGCTCACAGACGCCGCCGACGTCATAGGCGACGACGGGGAGCGAAGCCGACATCGCCTCGAGCACGACGAGCGGGCAAGCCTCCCAGGCCGAGGTGTGAAGCAGGACGTCCGCGGCCGCATAAGCGACCTCGGGAGCGAGTCCCGAATCGAGCGCGACCACTCCGGCTGCCTCGAGCTCCCCCGCAAGCACGGTCCCCTCGAGACCGTCGCACAGTGCGAGCACAGTCGCCGCGCCGCGAAGCCCGCGAGCGATCGGCGCGAGCTCCTGCGGGCGCTTCTGGGCGCCGATGCGTCCGACCCAGACCGCCACGAACTCATCCTGCGGCAGTCCCAGCCTGCGCCGGGCAGCGGCCTTCGCAACTGCGGGAGCGAGTGAGAGCCCCGTGGGAATAACCCGGATCCGCCCCGTCGGCGTCACACGCCAGCGCTCGGCTGCGGCTCGTCCCGATAACGAGACAGTGACGACCGCGGCGTGGTACCGATGAGCCATCTCCCGCTCGAACAGCGCATACGACGCACGCAGCGGCGACTGGACGAGCCGCTCGAATGCCCAGCCGTGCGGCGTGTACACGGATGGGATCCCGGCTCGCCGCCCGGCGAGAGCGGCCAGCAGGCTCGCCTTGGTGCTGTGGCCGTGGATCACGGACACGCTGCGCTCGCGGCACCAGCGCACCAGCGCGCGAACGGCAGCGACGTCCTCGAGCGGATGCGGCGAGCGGCGCACCACGATCGGAAGGAGCTCCACACCCAGCTCCTGAAGCCCGGAGCTCTCCAGGGCCCGCTCGGGTCCGGCGACCGTCACCGGCCAGCCGGCGCGGGCCAATCCTCGTGCGAGGTTCGCGACGTACCGCGGCACGCCGCCCGTCTCGGGCTGGAAGACCTCCAGGACGTGCAGGGGCGGTGCCGGCACGGACCGGGGTTGCGCGCCGTTGGTCGCGGGCCTCGCGCCGTCGCGCAGCTCGAGGGCAGGAGCGAGCTCGCGGCTCGAGATCGGCACGACCTGAGCTATTCGCGAGTCGGGCACCTGTAGATGGGGCACTCAGCCCCAATGTGGAAGATCGCGTGCTTCCAGAGGTCGGACATACTCGCTCGTCAACGCCTCCCTTACGCGCGTCGATGCCTGGCATCTACCAACAAGCGGCGGCGGCACTCTACCAAGCTGGGACAGGGATGACCAGGGGTCAGCTATGAGCACGCCTGCTTTCTCCCGATCCACGGAAATGCCCGGATTTCGGTGCATATTCGGACGCGAACGTTTTCGTTCAGTTGAATCGACGGGCCAAGGATGGGCACCGGAACGCGTTCGTTCAATAAAGCGACGACGCGGGCTTCACGACAACGGCATCGAAGCCGCCAGTGCGTGTCGGGTCCCGACTTGGCGAGCCCACCTCCGCGGGCTTAGACTGGGGTCGTGCCGGTCCGTCCAGCCAGCTCCGAGGGCGCCGCTAGCGTCAAGACCGCGGTGGTGCACGACTTCCTGCTCGACCTTCGTGGCGGGGAGCGAGTGTTCGCCGCCCTGTGCAACGTGTGGCCAGAGGCGGACATCTTCACGGCGGTGTACGACGAGGCAGGGACCAACGGGTGGTTCGCGGGCCGACGGATCCACACGTCGTTCCTCCAGCGACTGCGGCCGTCGGCGCGCAACTTCAGGGCGCTTCTGCCGCTGTACCCCGCTGCGATCGAGGCGCTCGACCTGTCGGGATATGAGCTCGTCGTCTCGAGCTCTTCGGCCTGGGCCCACGGCGTCATCTGCGGTCCTGGAACCGTTCATGTCAGCTATTGCCACAACCCGTTCCGCTATGCATGGAACGACCGCGATCAGACGCTCGCGAGGCGACGCGATCCGATCACGCGGGAGCTGCTGCGTGCTGCGTTCAGGCGTTGGCGCCGGTGGGACTGGGTGGCGGCTCAGCAGACCGACCGATACGTCGCCAACTCTCGCACCACTCAGGCGCGGATCCGCCAGTACTTCGGACGTGAGTCGAACATCGTCTACCCGCCGGTCGAGACCCGCCGGTTCTCCCCCGGCCACGTCGACGACCACTACGCGCTCGTCTCGGAGCTGATGCCACACAAGCAGATCGACGCCGCGATCGCCGCGTTCAACCGCCTGCGTCTGCCGCTGGTCGTCGTCGGCGCCGGACCTCAAGCCGGACGGCTTCGAGCGGCCGCGGGACCGACGATCCAGTTCACCGGACGCTTGCCGGACGGGGCCGTGGTCGAGATCCTCCGAAGCGCCCGGGCCCTGATCGTGACCGCCGTCGAGGAGTTCGGGATCGCGTCGGTCGAAGCTCAGGCGGCGGGGCGCCCAGTGATCGCGCGCAGGGGCGGGGGAGCGCTCGAAACCGTGATCGACGGAGTCACCGGGTGCTACTGGTCGGGGGGTCCGGACGAGCTCGCCAAGGCGATCCTGCAGTTCGACGACGACGCGGTCGATCCGCATGTGTGCGTGCGCAACGCCTCGAGGTTCGACACGTCGCGCTTCAGCGCCGGGATCCTCTCCGAGGTGGACGCCGCCCGAGCCGGCCACGTCGAGTCGCTCCAGGTCGAGCGCCGGCCGCTGCCGTCAACGCGGCTCGTGCGCATCGCAGGTCGAAGCGCCCCGCGCCCCTGACGCTCCGTGCGCTCACCCGCGTCCGCTCGGCGACTCGGACGGCAAGCTCGTCGTTTCGGCGCTCCTCGAGCGGAGAACGCCCGTAGAAGTCCGGTGCGACCCGGGCGGCATGTAAAAGTTCGCACGTTGACCATTCACTGAACGGCCGCGTCGCGCTGGTCACCGGCGTCAGCCGGCGAGCAGGGATCGGGTTCGCGATCGCCCACCAGCTGCTCGACCAGGGGGCCAGCGTTCTCATTCATTCCTGGCCGACTCACGACGAAAGCAGCCGTGGGGCGCCGATCCTGGGGGCATGGGCGCCGTCGTCGATGGGTTGGGCGGGCTCGGCCCCCACCTGGCTCACATCGAGGCGGACCTGGCCGCAGCGGACGCCCCGCTGCGGGTGATCGAGCACGCCCGCACTCAGTTCGGCGCGGTCGATGCCTTGATCGCCAATCATGCCCACTCTTGCGACGGTGGACTGGAGGCGGTGACCGCCGCCGAGCTCGACCTCGCCTGGGCGGTCAACGCGCGCGCTGTTGTGCTGCTGGTGCAGGCGTTCGCGGCAGGCCATGACGACGCCACGCGGCGCCGGGCGCATCGTCCTGTTCACTTCAGGGCAGCACCTGGCGCCGATGGCCGGGGAGCTGGCCTACGCGATCAGCAAGGGCGCTGTGCACCAGATGACCCGCTCGCTGGCTGACGCGCTCGCCGATCGCGGGATCACGGTCAACGCGATCAACCCGGGTCCCGTCGACACCGGCTGGCCCTCGAACGAGCTACGCGAGCTACTGCGTCCAGCCTTTCCGCGCGGCCGCTGGGGACGACTGGACGACATCGCCGCGGTCGTCCGGTGGCTCATCTCTGACGAGAGCGCTTGGATCACCGGTCAGGTGATCGACGCTGAGGGAGGCTTCCGCCGCTGAGTCGCTAGTCGGCTTCAGCCTGGGCGAGCGATCGGCGTGTGGAGGCACCCGCTACCTTCGCGCGCCGCGGGCTGGCTCGCTCCGGAAGTCGGACGGGGGCCGTGTGCAGGGCCCGCATCCTGATCTCCCGCCACGACATCCCCTCCTTGAGGAGCGCCGGCATGCCCATCGCGATCGCGGTGCTGACCTCGACCGCCTGCAGGATCACACCGTAGGCGACGCCTGTTCCGTAGCCGACGTGCCAGCCCGTGTGCAGCACCGCCGCACATGCCGCCTGGAAGATCCCCAGGTTCGCGGGCGTCGCCGGGAGGACGGCGGTGATGTTGACCGCGAACAGAACCGCCGCTGCGGCGGCGAACCCGGCCTGGTGCTCGAGGCCGAGCGCGAGCAGAAGCATGTAGCAGGAAACCCATTGCAGGCCCCAAGCCCCAAGCTGGAATACCGTCGCCGCAACCCCGAGGCGCGGCCGCCGGAACACAGTCAGCCCGGCGCGGACGCGTGACAGCGCGTCACGGATCTGAGCGACGACGGCGTGAACCCGGCGCCAGCGCCCCGCCGCACGAGGGTGCAGGAGCACGGGCATCAGCAGCACGAGCAGGAGGACCGCCAACGGCGCAATTGCAGCCAGCAGCAGCGCGTTCTGGTGTCCGGTGAAAAGGTCGGCCGAGGAGAACATCACCGCCCCAAGAACCGCAAGGGCGACGATGTTCAGGAGCGTCTGCGATACGAGCGTCCCGAGCACCACCGGTAGGTTCTCGCGGGGGCGACCGGTACGACGGGCGATCACGAGCGCGCGCGAGGGCTCTCCGAGGCGGGCTGGCAAGGTCGACGACATCAGAACGCCGATGAACGTGCCCTGCATCGCGTCCACAAGCGTCACCCGGGCACGCGGGAGCGCAGCGCGCAGGATGGCGTGCCACGACAACGCGCGCAGCACCATCGCCCCGCACATGATCCCCAGGCCGGCGAGCACCAGCGACGGGCTCGAGCTGAGCAGCGCTGCCGCGATGTTGGCAATCCCGATCCGCTGGAGCGCGAGCACCGCCAGGACCGCTCCGCCGATCGCCGCTACTGCGACCGCCCCGCGCCGCACGAGCGCGAGTGCACGGCTGCGGTCCCCTTCCGGCCTGGGCTCGAGGCTTGGGAGGCGGCGGGCCGCTTCGTGTGGGCGCAGATCGGCCGCCCGGATCCCCACCCGTACGGCGGCCCGCTGCATCGCTCCGTCGGGCGCCGGGACAGCGATCGCATCCTCGTATGCGTCCATCACCTCCGCCGCGACTTGCGGCCAGGCAAAGCGTTCCGCGTGCCGCGCGGCACTACGCGCCATCTCGGCGCGAACGTCCGGCTCCTCCCACATGTCCCGGAGGGCCTCTGCAATCCGCTGTGCGTCGCCCGGCCGCACCAGCACCCCGTCGACGCCGTCGCGCACGACGTCGCGATAGCCGGCGATGTCGGACGCGACGACCGGTGTTCCCGCCGCAAACGCCTCCGTCAGGACCATCCCGAAGCTCTCGCCGCGCAGCGACGGGGCACACAGCACGTCGGCGCGCTCGAGCTCGCGCTGCTTGACCTCGTCACTGACCTTGCCGAGCATCCGCACGCCCTCCGGATCGAGCATCATCGGCAGCAGCTCCTCGGACGTCGGCCCGATCACGGTCAGCTCGGTTGGGATGTGCTCGCGGAGCGCCTCGAAGGCGCGCAGCAGTAGAGGGAGGCCCTTGCGCTCGACAGCCTGGCCGATGAATACGATCCGCAAGGGGTCCGCGCCTGTTCGCTCTGCCGCGGATCTGGCGCGCAACGGGTCGACGTGCACACCGTTTGGGATCACGCGGTAGTGGCCGCCGAGGAACCTTCGCGCAGTCCAAGCCGCAGCTTCTGAGACAGCTACACGGACGTGCAGGCGGTTGAGGACGCGGCGCGCACCCATCAGGACGGCGGTGCCATTCGAGAAACGGTTCTCGTTGTACGTGTGGAACGTGCCCACGAGCGGGAGCTGGACATGGTCGGCGGCGACCCAGCCGGTCAGCGGGGCGATCGGCTCGTGGATGTGGACCACGTCGTAGCGCCCGATGCGCAGCTCCTTGTGCATGGCCGCCACGCCGTACGGGGTGATCGACAGGTTCGACACGGCGCCGTTCGCTTTGAACCCGACGGTCCGTCCAAGCGAAACGAGGTAGTCGGGAGCGATCAGCCGCTGCGGACGGGCACCTCGATGCAGGATCGACGCGAACCGATCGGGCGGGTCATAGGGGGCCAGCACGCGGACGTGGTGGCCGTCCTCGATGAACCGCTCCGCGAGCGCCTCGATGTGCCTGGTCACCCCCCCGGGATAGGTCCAGGAATAAGGTGAAACCAGCGCTATGCGCACCCACGCATCCTAGCGTCCCGAGGGGTGTGTGGCCCGTGCGCTGAGGCCGCGCCGGCGTTGTCCTGGGTTGTACTTGGCGGGCACGATGAGGACTTCTAACCCGTTTTCCTCTCGCGGTTTCGGCCGATCGGCGTGCGTATCATCAGCCACAGATGCCAGTACGCCACTTCGTCAAGTACACCTTCCTGAAGGTCGACGCCGCCTGGCGCCGGCTGGATGACGACCGCCGTGCGGCCGACAAGCGCGAGTTCATTGCGGCCTGCGAGGACTTCGCGGAGGGCCACCTGCTGCGAGCTTTCTCACTGGTGGGGACGCGCGGAGACGCGGACCTGATGCTGCTCAGCCAGGCCCAGAACCTCGAGCGGATCCACGAGTTCCACGTGGTCCTCGCCCAGAGCGGGCTGATGAAGTGGTGCACGGTCCCGCATTCCTTCCTGGCGATGACCAAGCCGTCCGAGTACTCCGATGAGTCCCGGCTCGAGGTCCGGCCCGCGCACGGGAGGTACCTGTTCGTCTACCCGTTCGTCAAGACGCGAGGCTGGTACGCGCTCCCCGCGGATGAGCGCTGGCGGATCATGCAGGAGCACATCAAGGTCGGGCGCGAGTATCCGTCGGTTGACCTCAACACCAGCTACTCGTTCGGGCTCGACGATCAGGAGTTCGTGGTGGCGTTCGAGACGGACAACCCAGCCGATTTCCTCGACCTCGTGCAGCGGCTGCGGACGACCGAATCGAGCTCGTACACGTTGCGAGACACCCCGACGTTCACGTGCATCTCCTGCTCGGTCGAGCGCGCATTGGGTGCCCTCGATGGCGCTGCGTTGACGGTTACGGAGCAACTATGAGCGACGCCGCCCACGATTTCGACGACGTCCGCGACGTGACAGTCATCGGAGCGGGGCCGGTCGGGATGTGCACCGCCTTCTGGGCGGGGATGCGTGAGGCTACGTCCCGGATCATCGACTCCCTGCCGGAGCTCGGCGGGCAGCTGACCACGCTGTATCCCGAGAAGTGGATCTTCGACGTGCCCGGTCACCCCCGGGTGCTCGCGCGTGATCTCGTAGAGATGCTGAGAATGCAGTCGCTCGAGCAGTTCGACGTTCCGGTCCACCTGAACACGACCGCGCACACGATCTCGTGGGAGGGCGAGGGCGAGGACCGCATGGTGGTGTTGCACACCGACCGCGGCGACCTGCGCTCCCGCACCGTGATCGTCGCGGGAGGCCACGGCGCGTTCGAGCCGAAGAAGCTCCCGGGCTTCGACATGACCCCGTGGGAGGGCCGTGGGGCGCATTACATCGTCGGCGAGAAGGCGGTGTTCGAGGGCAAGCGCGTGCTGATCGTGGGCGGCGGCGACTCAGCCTGCGACTGGGTGATCAACCTGCTCAACACCGCAAGCGAGATCAGCTTGGTGCACCGCCGGGAGGGATTCCGGGCGCACGAGCTGACCGTCGGGCAAGTGCTCGAAGCCGCGGAGCGCGGCGACGTCGCGCTGCACGTGCCGTTCCAGATCAAGGAGATCCAGGGCGACGGAACGATCGAGCGGGTGCGCCTGTTCCACTCCGAGGACGAGGCCCAAGAGATCGAGCTCGAGGTCGACGCGATCCTGCTCCAGCTCGGGTTCAAGACTGCGCTCGGCCCGCTGAAGGACTGGGGGTTCGAGGTCTCGAAGGGCGCGATCGTCGTCGACCAGGTGATGAAGACGTCGCTCGAGCGGGTGTGGGCCTGCGGCGACATCACCACGTTCGAGGGCAAGCTCAAGCTGATCGCGACCGGCTTTGCCGAGTCGGCGATCGCCGTCGCCCAGGCCGTGCACGAGATCCGCCCAGATGTGAAGCTCCAGCCGAAGTACTCGACCAACACCGGCGTGCCGGGGGCGGTTGCCGGCCAGCCCTGATCGCCCTGGGTTCGACGCAGCCGCGGTGGGCGCGCTGCGCGCAGCCGACCCGGTGCTTCGCGGGCTGATCGACGAGCTGGGTCCTGACCCCCTAGGGGATCGTCGCGCAGGCCGCCCGCACGACCTCTACGGCGCGCTCGTGCGCTCCATTGTCGGCCAGCAGCTCTCGACGAGAGCGGCGCGCGCGATCTACTCGCGGCTGACCGATCGCTTCGGTGGGCGCACCCCCACCCCGGCCGAGGTGCTTGCGGATGACCCCGATGAGCTCCGTGCCGCCGCAGGTCTCAGCCGAGCGAAGGTGCAGTA
>CATPBV010000026.1 GCA_955652345.1 uncultured Solirubrobacteraceae bacterium
CACTGGAGGTCGGCACGGTTTCGGCGGTGGCCGCCGCCGCCCCTGCAGGAGCGGTCGCACCGGTGGCTGAGCGTCGTTTGGTGTCGGTGTTGTTCGCGGACTTGGTCGGGTTCACGACCGCATCGGAGGGACGTGATGCGGAGGACACCCGTGAGCTCCTAACCCGTTACTTCGACGGCTCCCGACAGATCGTCGAGCGCTACGGCGGCACCGTGGAGAAGTTCATCGGTGACGCGGTGATGGCCGTCTGGGGCGCGCCGGTCGCGCAGGAGGACGATGCTGAACGGGCGGTGCGCGCCGCGCTCGACCTAGTCTCCGGGATCTCCGTGCTCGGCCAGGAGGTCGGCGCGCCCAACCTGCGCGCGCGAGCGGGTGTGCTCACCGCGGAGGCTGCGGTATCGATCGGCGCGGAGGGCCAGGGGATGGTCGCCGGCGACCTCGTGAACACGGCGTCACGGGTGCAAAGCGCGGCGGAGCCCGGCATAGTCCTCGTCGGCGAAGCGACCAAGCGGGCGTCGGAGGCGGCGATCGTCTACGAGGACGCTGGTTCCCACGAGCTGAAGGGGAGAGCGGAGCCGGTTCAGCTCTGGCGTGCCTCGCGAGTCGTCGCGTCGAGGCGCGGCGAGGGTCGCTCGATCGGGCTCGAGGCGCCGTTCGTCGGCCGCGACCGGGAATTCCGGCTCGTCAAGGACCTGTTCCACGCGACCGCGGACGATCGGCGCGCGAGCCTCGTCGCGGTGGTCGGTGTAGCCGGCATCGGCAAGTCGCGCCTCGCCTGGGAGTTTGAGAAGTACATCGACGGCCTCGTTGACAACATCTGGTGGCACCGCGGCCGCTGCCTCTCCTACGGCGACGGCGTCGCGTACTGGGCGCTCGCCGAGATGGTGCGGATGCGCGCCCGCATTGCGGAGGACGATCCGCCGGAGGAGGCGCTCGCGAAGCTGCACGCGACGATCGAGGAGCACGTACCCGACGCGGACGAGCGCGAGTGGGTGGAGCCGCGCCTCCAGCATGTCCTCGGGCTGACCGACCGCGTCGCGCCGGACCGGGAGGATCTCCACTGGGCCGACGCCGCGCTGCTCGACTTCATCGAGAATCTGCTCGACTGGTCGCGTAGCCACCCGCTCTACGTGCTCACCCTCTCGCGGCCGGAGCTCGGTGAGCGGCACCCGACGTTCGGAACGCGGATCCGCAACTCCACTGCGCTGACGCTCGAGGCACTGGACGACGAGGCAATGGATTCGCTCCTGCACGGGCTCGTCCCCGGCCTCCCGGAGGAGCTGCGGGTGACGATCCGCGACCGGGCCGACGGCGTTCCGCTCTATGCCGTCGAGACCGTGCGGATGCTGCTCGACCGCGGCCTGCTGGAGCGCGACGGGGACGGCTTCCGCGTCAGCGGCCCGGTCGAGGCGCTCGAGGTGCCGGAGACGCTGCATGCGCTGATCGCCGCACGGCTCGACGGGCTCGAGCCGCTGGAGCGCCGCGTGCTCGAGGACGCAGCCGTGCTCGGCAAGACGTTCACCCTGCGCGGGCTCGTGGCGGTATCCGGAAGCGCCGAGGCCGACGTCGAGCCGATCCTCGCCTCACTGGTGCGGAAGGAGCTGCTAACGCTCCAGACCGACCCTCGCTCGCCCGAGCGGGGACAGTACGGCTTCCTGCAGGCACTCGTCCAGCGCGTCGCCTACGAGACGCTTGCGCGCCGTGATCGCAAGGCTCGGCATCTTGCGGCAGCGGGCTTCCTCGAGCGCGAGGCGGGGCTCGACCCGGATGAGATCGCGGAGGTGATCGCCGCCCATTACGTCGACGCGCACGACGCCGACCCTGGAGCCGACGACGCCGACGTCGTCAAGGGACAGGCGCGTGACTGGCTCTGCCGGGCGGGCGAACGAGCCGCCGCTCTCGCGGCCCCCGAGGACGCGCGCCGGGCGTTCGGTCGCGCCGCAGGCCTCGCCGATGCTGCGGACGAACACGCGCGGCTACTCGAACGCGCTGGCGAGATGGGGCTGCTCGCAAACGATCCAGCAGCGGCGGCGGACGCACTGCGTGATGCGCGAGCGATGTTCGAGAAAGCCGGCCTACCGCACGACGCCGCCCGCGCCACCGCCCTGTTCAGCCTGGCTCTCTGGGCGCTTGGACGTGGCGAGGAGGCCCTCGAGCTTCTCGAGCCCGCCCTGGCGGTGCTCGCCCAGGACGAGCCGGACAAGAACATCGCCCAGCTGGCCGCTGAGGCCGGGCGAATCCATCACTTCCAAGGCAACGACGAGACGGCGGCGGAGCGCATCGAGTTCGCGCTCGCAATTGCCGAGGGGCACGGCTTTCCGGTTGTGCTCTCTGAGGCGCTGAACACGAAGGCGTTGCTCCTGAAGGGACGGCCAAACGAGTCGCGTGCGCTGCTCCGAGAGGCGCTCGCAATTGCGCTTCAGCATGACCTCCTTCCCCAGGCCCTGCGCGCCTACAACAACCTCGCCGTGTTCGTGATCAGTGAGGACCGCCCAGAGGAGGTGCGCCGGGTCGTCGAGGCGGGCTTCGAGCTTGCCCGCAGCCGAGGCGACCGCCAGTTCTCCGTCCAGCTGGGCATGGGCCTAGTCACCGAGTTGCTCTGGGATGGCGACTGGGACGGCGCATTCGCTCTCGCCGATGAACTGCCGCTCGAAGAGCAGACGGCGGTTGCCGGCCACATATATGGGTACCTCGCGCTCGCCCGCACGGCATATGCACGCTCTGACCCCGAGGAGGCCAAGAGGTGGCTGGCGCGAATCTCGCCCGACGCCGGTGCCTCGAGCGACATTCAGCTCCAGAACCTCGCTTTGTGGCAGCAGGCCGTCGTGGCGATCGGAGAGCGCCGGCCGGCCGATGTGTTCCCTCTCCTCCTAGGGGAGGTTGCCCAGATGATGCTCGCTCAGGACCAGGTCGGCTACTCCCAGCCGATTTTCGAGGACGCCGCGACGGCAGCGAAC
>CATPBV010000027.1 GCA_955652345.1 uncultured Solirubrobacteraceae bacterium
CCAGCTGATCGCGCCACCGCGTTTGGCAAGCTCAGTTCCATGCGACGGTCACTCCGCCTGCATTCGCTCGTCGTGCTGGGTCTGGCTGGCGGCGCGATCGCCGGATGCGGCGCCGGCGCGCAGGCCCTGCCGGTGCAGGTTCACGCCTCGCCGACTAGCTCCCTCGCGGGCGGCCCGCCGGCGCACATCGCGGTGATCCTGATGGAGAACGAGGAGTACGGAGACATCATCGGCTCGCCGTCTGCACCGTTCATCAACCGGCTTGCGCGGCGATTCGCGCTGGCTCGAGGTATGTACGCGGTCAGTCACCCATCGCTGCCGAACTATCTGGCGCTGACGGGGGGTTCGACCTTCGGCAGAACGAGCGACTGCACCACGTGCACGGTCAACGCGACGAGCATCATCGACCAGTTCACGAACGCCGGGATCTCCTGGAGGGCGTACATGGAGGGCCTTGCAAGTCCCTGCTACACCGGTGCATTCGCGGGCGCGTACGCCAAGAAGCACGACCCGTTCGTGTACTACACCCGCCTGCTGGGCAACCCGTCAGCGTGTGCTGCCGGCGTCGTCTCGCTCGCACGGCTTGCGGCGGACGAGCGCAGTCACACGCTGCCGCGTTTCATCTGGATCACCCCGAACCTATGTCACGACATGCACGACTGCAGCGTCGCCACCGGCGACCAGTTCTTGGCGCGGCTGGTGCCGCCGCTGCTGCGCTCGCTCGGACACAACGGCTTGCTGATCCTCACCTGGGACGAGGGGTCGAGCGACAACGGCTGCTGCCGGCTTGCATCCGGAGGGCACATCGTCACGATCGTTGCGGGGCCTGGGGCAAGACGCGGCGCTCGCATGAGGACTCCGGCAGATCACTATTCAGTGCTCCAGACAATCGAGGACCTCTTCGGCCTGCCGCGGCTGAGGGGCGCGGCGTGCCCGTGCACCCCCTCGCTGGCGCCCCTACTCGCGCGATAGCTCGGCGGCGCCGGAGCCGTATCTCGCACCGACGGGGCGCTCCATGTGCTCCGCTGCGAGCTCGATCGGCTGGCCGAAGCTGATCCGCAGGACCGCACCGCCACCCGGAGCGTTTCGGGCCTCCACGAAGCCTCCATGTGCCTCGGCGGCCTGCTTGGCGATCGCAAGCCCGAGCCCGGATCCAGGCTTCGAGCGGGCGTCGCGGGCGCGGTGGAAGCGATCGAACACGAACGACAGGTCGTGCTCGTGGAACCCCGAGCCGTGATCGCGCACCGTGAGGATGCCCTCCTTCAGGTCGACCTCGACGACCCCGCCCTCGGGGCTCCATTTGGCGGCGTTGTCCAGCAGATTCGAGACTGCGCGGGCGATCCGGTCCCCCTCGCCGCGCACCAGGGTTGGCTCGAGGCTCGCTTGGAAGACGATCCCCGGCGCTCGCCGGCGAGCACGGTCGAGCGCGTCGGAGACGATCTCATCGAGGCGGACGTCGCCGGGCTCTCCGGTCTCCTTGCCGCCGCGGGCCAGCTCGACGACGTCGGACACGAGCGCGGTGAGCTCGTCGAGCTCGTCGATAACGTCGGTGCGCAATGCCTCCTGATCGGTGGCGGAGAGCCGGTTAGCGTCGCGCAGCATCTGGATGTTCGCGCGGATTGTCGCGATCGGGGTGCGGAGCTCATGGGACGCGTCGGCGACGAGATTGCGCTGGGCCGCGACCGAGCGCTCGAGAGCCTCGAGCGTCGCGTTGAAGGTCTGCGCGAGCCTGGCGAGCTCGTCGCTTCCCCGCACCTCGACTCGGACGTGCTCGAGCCGCTCGGGGTGAGCCGCGATTCGCTCGGTCTGGCGCGTGAAGCGCACGATCGGGGCGACCGCCGTGCGCGCGACGAGCACCCCAAGCAGCGCCGCCAGTGCGATCCCTCCGGCGGCAATCAGCACCAGCAGCAGGCGTTCGTTCTCGAGCGTGCTTTCGACGTTGTCTATCGGCAGCGCGACGAGCAGAGCACCTCGCCAGCCGATTCCGGCCGCCATGACCCGAATGTGATGATCCGCCGCGGCCTGAGTACTGAAGTACATCCCGTGCCCGCTCGCGGCCAGGGCACGCGCGCGGGCATCGACCGGAATCGCCGGCGGGATGGGCGAGTACGTCGTCCCGTTGCGGCACACGAGTGTGAATGACCCGGGCGCGCCTCCGAACGGCTGCCTTCCAAGCCGATCCAGGCCGAGGCCTTCGTCTGGATCGCCAGGACCTCCGCAGTGGGCGCCCGTGCTTCCGGGTGGGCCGAATGGACCGAAGGACCCTTGGGCAGTTCGGCCCATGAGGACCGGCTGAGCAAGGGCCTGCAACGAATGGTCAGCCTGACCGATCAGCTGAGAGCTCGTGCCCGCGTATGCCGATAGCGCAACGGCGATCACGGCGACCGCCACCGCCGCTCCAGCCGCTAGCCCCATCCTCGCGCGCAGGCTCACGGCTCAGGCTCCCGGAGCGCGTAGCCGACGCCCCGCACCGTGTGGATCACCGCGCTCGAGCCAGCCTGCTCGAGCTTGCGCCGCAGGTATCCGACGTACACCCGCAGCGCGTTCGAGGTCGGTCCGAAGTCGTACCCCCAGACCCTGTCGTAGATCAGGCTGTGCGGTAGGACCCGGCGGGGATTGAGCATCAGCAGCTCGAGCAGCTGGTATTCGGTGCGTGTCAGCTCCACGAATGAGTCGCCCACTGAGACGCCGTGCCGCGCCGGATCCAGTCGCAGATCGCCGAATGTCAGGCCTCCGTCGATGTCTCCGTCCGCTCCGGAGCGGCGCAGCAGCGCCCGCAACCGCGCCTTCAGCTCGTCGATGTCGAATGGCTTGACGAGGTAGTCGTCCGCGCCGGCGTCGAGGCCATCGATCCGGTCCGACACCGCGTCGCGCGCGGTCAGCATCAGCACCGGCACCCGATTGCCGTCTCGGCGCAGCAGCCGGCAGACCTCGAGGCCATCGATGTCGGGCAGCCCAATGTCGAGAACCACGGCATCGGGGACTCCCGAGGCAATCTCGGACAGGGCGGCGGAACCGCTGTCGGCTAGCCGGACCTCGTAGCCGGCCAGCGATAGCGCGCGGCGCAATGCATCGCGAAGCGCACGGTCATCGTCCACGACGAGCAGCCTCATGGGTTCAATTGTGGCCCGTACGGAGCGGGACGGCGAGCGATTCCTACGCCGGTCTTACCCGCCGCTCGCGGAGCACCGCGCCGAGGATGCCGTTGACGAACGCCGGCGCCTCGGCGCTGCAGAAGCGCTTCGCGGTCTGCACCGCCTCGTCGATCGCGCCCTCGGCTGGAATCAGGTGATCGCCCGGCAGTTCGGCTGGATGGAGCAGCTCCGCCAGTCCGACGCGGAGGATCGAGCGCTCGAGCGGCGCGATGCGCTCGAGCGACCAGCCCGTCGCGTGCTCGCGGATCAGCTGATCGAGCTCCTCCTGGTGCTCGCGGACGACCGCGGTCAGTGCCCGGGTGAACGGATGGGACTCGCGACCAAGCACCTGCTCGAGCGGCCGGGATAGCAGATCGCTCTGGTAGAGGGCCCAGATCGCTGCGCGTCGCTGCTCGGTCCTACGCACGCGAGACGTATTCGCCGGTGCGGGTGTCGACCCGCACAACGTCGCCAACGTCGATGAACAACGGGACGTTGATGCGCGCCCCGGTCTCGAGCACGGCCGGCTTGGTCCCTCCGCCAGATGCGGTGTCGCCGCGAACGCCGGGCTGGGTCTCGGCTACGGACAGGTCGATCGCGCTCGGCAGCTGCAGGTCGGCTGGGGCATCGTCGATGTACAGCACGTCCACCTCGTCGGACTCCTTCATCCACCGGAGCGCGTCGCTGAGCGCCCCCTCCGGGAACGTCAGCTGCTCGTAGGTCTCCGAGTCCATGAAGTGGGCCTCGGAGCCGTCGTCGTAGAGGAACTGCATCCGGCGCACCTCGGTACGGACCGGACGGAACTTCTCCCCCGCTCTGAAGGTTCGGTCGATCACCGCGCCGTCGCTTGCCCGCCGGAGCCTGGTCCGCACGAACGCCCCGCCCTTGCCGGGCTTGACGTGCTGGAACTCCAGGATCTTGAAGACCGTGCCTTCAACGTCGATGTGGCTTCCGTTCCGGAACTGGTTTGTGGAGATCATCGGGGGCGAGTGTAGTGCCCGGCCGAACGCGGATCGCCGGGCGATCGCGTGCAAAAGTGCGCTAGCCGACGACCGTCAGCGCCTTGCTGACCGACGTCAGGATCTCGCAGCCACCCTCGGTCACCACCACGAGGTCCTCGATCCGGACGCCGAAGCTCGCTGGCACGTACACACCCGGCTCGACGGTGACCACGTTTCCGCTCACGAGGACGTCTTCGGAGCTCTGCGACAGCCGCGGAGGCTCGTGCACCTCGAGTCCGACGCCGTGCCCGAGGCCGTGGCCGAAGCGCACGCCGTGGCCCGCCGCCTCGATCACCGCTCGGGCGCTGGCGTCCACCTCGCGCCCGCCTGCCCCGGCCTTGACGGCGCGGACCCCGGTGAGCTGCGCCTCGAGCACGAGCTCGTAGATCTCGCGCATCTCCTCTGCAGGCGCACCCGCAGCGAGCGTGCGCGTGCAGTCCGAGAAATAGCCATCGAGCTCCGCTCCCCAGTCGATCACGACGAGATCGCCGGGCCGAATCTCGACGTCGCGCGGTCGTGCGTGGGGCCGCGCTCCGTTTGGCCCCGCGGCGACGATCGTGGGAAAGCTCGACCCCACGGCGCCCCGCTCGCGCATCCCGTGATCCAGCCTGACCGCGACTTCGCGCTCCGTGCTGCCCGCCAGGCGTTCGCCGAGCAGCGTCTCGAAAGCCTCGTCCGCCAGCTCCGTGGCGGCCTTGATCCGGGCGATTTCATTCGCGTCCTTGACCCTGCGAAGCTGCTCGACCAGGCCATGGACGGCGACGAGCTCGACTCGCTCGGGCAGGCGATCGCGGAGCCGCCGGTGATCCCAGACCGACATGTGCGCGTCCTCGAAACCCAGCCGCATCCCGCCCTCCGGCAACGTCTCCCTGACCGCATCGAGGAGATCGAGTGCCGCGGGACGCCGCTCGAACGAGCTGTCCACTTCCTCGGCGGCCTGCTCGATGTAGCGAAAGTCGGTCAGGAACTTCGGAGAGTCAGGCGTCAAGAGAGCGACTCCGTTGCTACCGGAGTAACCCGTCAGGTAGCGAACGTTGACCAGGCCAGTGACGAGCATTGCGTCGACGCCGGACTCCGGCAGCCGGTCGAGCACAGCCCCTACGCGCGCGCTCACGCCGCCAGCTCCTTCCGCAGGCGCTCGAGCGCCTCGCGATATCCGTCGGGCCCCTTGCCCTGGATGCGAGCGATGCAGATCTCCGCGATCACCGACTGCCGGCGCCACGGTTCGCGCGCCTCGAGGTCGGACAGGTGGACTTCGACAGCGGGAATCCCTGTGAGCTCGAGCGCGTCGCGAATCGCGTAGGAGTAGTGCGTCCACGCCCCGGGGTTGAGCACGATGCCGTCAGTCATACCTTCCAGCCGGTGCAGGTGCTCGACGAAATCGCCCTCATGGTTGGTGTGGAAGAAGCGCGTGCTCAGTCCCAGCTCGTCGGCCACTGCGGCTATACCACGCTCGAGTGCTTCGAAGCTCATGCCGCTGTAGTGGGCGGGATCACGGCGGGCGAGCTGGTCGAGGTTGACCCCGTGCATGACTTCGATCCGGTTTCGCACGCTCATGTTGGTCAGTGTTCTCCGCCGTAAGTATCGTCGCACCGAGAGTGGCCGCTGGCGGATGACCGGCGAGGACGCAGTGAGCGTGGCGTACCTGAAAGGTACGCGAGCGAGCGAGGACAGCCGGACGACTCGGGCGCGGCCCGAACAAGCGAGGCTGGATGCCGAGCGGGCCGCAAGCCCGAGCGGGCGCCGCCAGAGGGCGCTCGAATGCGACGTTACTTGCGGCGGGGAGCACTAAGCTCGCGGACCGCGCTGGCGAGCGTTTCCGCTGGAACCGTACACCCCGCATGAGCGCGTCCCGGAGCCTCCAGGAGAACGAGCGGGACCGCTGCCGCCCCGAGCCGCTTCTTGTCGCGTGCGGTGGCCTCCACGACGGCATCCGGATCGACGCGCGTGAGCGCGCTCGGGAGACCCTGTCTGACAAGCAGCTCGCGAACCTCGTCGCGAAGATCGGGCTGCTCCGAGATCCGCAGCGCCGCAAGCAGTCCGAGCGCCACTGCCTCCCCGTGCCGGTAGCTGGCATAGCCGGTCGCTGTCTCGATCGCGTGGGCGACGGTGTGGCCGAGGTTCAGCACTTGGCGCGGGCCGTCGTCGCGCTCGTCGCGGGACACGATCCTCAGCTTGGTCCGGGCGCATCCGACGATCACCTCGGGATCGATCGGGTCAGCCCCGCCCCGAACCCGCTCCCACAGATCCCCGCCGGCGATGAGCGCGGCCTTCACAACCTCCGCGTACCCGGCGGCGATCTCGGAATGTGGGAGTGTCCGAAGCGCGTCAGTGTCGGCGATCACGGCGATGGGCTGGTGATATGCGCCCACGTAGTTCTTGGCCTCCGGAAGGTCGACGCCGGTCTTTCCACCGTAGGCGGAGTCGACCTGTGCCAAGAGCGTCGTTGGCGCCTGCACGCAGCGAACGCCGCGCTGATACGTGGCTGCGCAGAACCCCGCCAGGTCGCCGACGACGCCGCCGCCGAGCGCGACCAGGATGTCGGCGCGGGTCATGCCGGCTCGCGCAAGCTCGCTCCAGACCGACGTCGCGGTAGAGATCGACTTCGCCCCCTCACCGGGCGGGACCGCGACTGTTTCCATCGCCGGATCGAATGCGTCGCCGTAGAGCTCGGCTACGTTCGAGTCGGTGACAACGAAGCGACGGCCGTCGACCGATCCGGGCCAGAAGCCCCGCGCGAGCATCCCCGGGCCGATGTACGCCGGGTAGTCCTTCGATTCGTTCGGCGCCCACAGCATCCTGACCCCCGGCGGGACGGCCTCGAGCGCGGCGAGAACCGGACCCATCGCTCGCGAGCGCTCGCTCGCGACGGTCACGTCCGCAAGCGCCGCGTACACC
>CATPBV010000028.1 GCA_955652345.1 uncultured Solirubrobacteraceae bacterium
CCCGTCGTCGCCGATGCCGAGGGAGACGATGTCGAGCCGGTCGATGCCGAGGGTGAGCCACTCGCGTTCGAATTCAGCGGCGGTTTCGGCGGGATCGTTCAACTCGGTGCGAAATCGAAGGAAGCGATGCAGGTCCGGCTTTCCGCGCGCGATAGCAGGGGCCAGCGGGCGCAGACGGGCCCGCAGCCCGCCGGTTCTTCTCCTTTGTCGCCGTTCGGGTCGTAAGCCGGCAGCTGCCGCTTCAGAGCTCGACCCAGCCGAAGCAGAAGCACGGCTCCCGTGGTTCGGCCGCGGTCGGGCAGCTGCCGGTTCGTGGAAGCAGCCGTCTCGTGCTTGGACCGGCCCGCGCTGGGCGCATCGCGAACCGGGTTGCCGGCCGGCGGAGATCAACACGGATTGGCACCACGGCGCCGGCCCCTCGCCGGCGGTCTTGGTCGGCCCACGTCGACCGCCATGCGGTCGCTCATGATCGACGCTTGACCACTGCGCCGCCCGCCCCAGTCCAGAGCCCTTACGGTGCCGATGTGGTTCATCGCGTGGAGTGTGAAATGCTTGATACGTGCACGATTGGGTCCTCTGGGTGCTCGTTGCCGCAACGGGCTTGCATGTGGTCGAGGAACATGCTTTGGGTTGGCAGGGGTGGGCCGAGATGACCCTCGGCAAGCGGTTCGGTGCGCATCCGACGTGGGCGGACTTCTGGGGAACGAACGCAGCGCTGATCGTCTTCGCCGTGTCATCTGCTGCGGTGGGCTGGCGAGCGACAGCGTTCGCTCTCGCGCTACCTGCGTTGCAGCTCATTAACGCCGTCCTCTTTCATTTGCTGCCATCGGTCATGGCAAGGCGCCCGAATCCAGGTTCGTTTACGGCCGTGTTCCTCTACATCCCGATAGGCATCTGGGTGTATCTCGCCGCCAATAGCGATGGTGTCGTTAGCCCAGTGACGCTAATCCTCAGCGTCGCGATCGGGGCCGTCGTGATGGCGAGCGCGATTGGATTCCTTGCAATGAAGCCCCGATTTGCTTACCCGGACGTGGTTCCAGTTTCCGAAATCGCGAAGCCACAGATACCGACAACGAGCTGACGTCGCCGAAAAATCGGAGCCGTTGAGCGGGCAACTCACTAGTCGTGTCAGCACGAACGCGGCTGCTGGATCGTCGCCCAGGCAGTCGCCGAGCCGCGACTACTGCTTCAGCCGCTGATCGAGCCGAAGGAGAAGCGTCGGGCCGAGGGTGTCACGCCGGCACCGCTGCCTCCTGGTTCGTGAAAGCGGCAGTCCTGGTCGACCGTGCTGGCTGGCCATGAATCCTCGGGACGACGGAGCTGGCGATGAGGATCAGCGGACGAGCGCGGGCCGGGGCTCACGCTACGGCGATACGCTGGCCGCGTCGTGCCCACGACTATCGCTGACTGTGAGATCAACCAGGCTGCGTGGAACGCGGCGGTTGCGGTCGCCGGCGGTGGCGAGGTTTGGGAGGACTGCGGTTTGCGGTGGTCGTGGCAGGCTCACGATCGCCAACTGATGCTCAACTTCCCGCGGTCGATGGACGCGGCGGCTGCCCGCCGCGGTGTTGAAGCGGCGCTCGCGCGCAATGCGTGCATCGTTGGTGCGTGGCTTGGCAGTGATGTCGACGCCTCGCCTCTTGCAACGGTGGGGTTCGAGCGCGGATGGGAGCCATGGTGGATGGCCGCGCCGCTCGGGGCGATGGCCGAGCCTGAGGACGGGCGGGTGACGATCACCAACCACGTGCCGGAGTACGAGCTCGAGGGGCGGCGGCTTCTCTCGCTTGCTGAGGGTTGGGATGCGCGTGCGTGGCAGGCGGTCGCGCGCCTGGATGGTCGCTTCGCCGGTCGCGCCTGGGCGTTTGCCCCCGCCGGCATCGCCGGCATCTATGACATGGACGTGTGGCCGCGCTTCCAGCGCCGGGGGCTGGGCCGTGCTCTGCTGCGGGCGCTGTGCGGGTCAGCGCGCGCCGCCGGGGCCCAGGTCGCGGTCCTGAACGCCACCCCGGACGGCGAGCGGCTCTATTCCGCCGAGGGTTTTATCCGTATCGGCGTCGGCATCACGTACTGGCATCATCTCGGCTGACTAGCATGAGGGCGGGTCGGCGTGCCAGTACGAGCCGACCGGCCGCGATCGTCCGGTCGATGGCGCCGATCGAGACAACATTGACGGTTCCGAGCACGGGCACACATAGCAGCACCGCCAGCGGCCGGGGTATCGCTCGTGCTTCGTCCACTGCGACATACGCTGTCCGGGCTGGCCGAACGCACGGTAAGGGGACGCGTCCGGTGGTGCGGAGTAGACCCGGCCGTCCCGCCAGCGTCGACTGCCCGCCCGCGCCGTGCTTTGATATCTGAGCCGCCTTCATGGCTTCCGGTTTGTCGCGGCCCGCCGGATATCTGCGTATATACTGGACTCATGAAGATCGTCAAGGTTCGCCGCGTTGGCAATAGCAACGTCGTCTCGATTCCTCGGGAGTTCGAGGCGAGCGGCTACACACCTGGCGCGTCTGTCCTGGTCGAGGAGCTCGCGGATGGTGGGCTTCGGATTCTGCCGACGGAGCGGGTGCGGGAGCGTGTCCGGCAAGTCGCAACGCGAGTCGTGAGCGAGCATCCGGAGGCGTTGGAGATCCTCGCCACTCACAGCCCCGACGACGAGCGTTCGTCGGACTGACGGTTTGCCAGGCGATCCTGCCGGCGACACCGTTCATGCTCCGCGCTCAAGGGGCAGCGACGCAGGCTCGCCGCGGCGCTCCTGAGCGTCCGCGCAGAGCGAACAAGGGCGCCCAATCTCGGCTAGATTATCTGCGCTCCGCGGTCGACGGGAGCGGCCGCAAGTGCACGCGACTAAGGAGGCTGCGATGGCTGATCGTTGGACGATTCGCGGTGCAGAGTACGCAAACTGCAACTGCGACTGGGGCTGCCCCTGCCAGTTTGGAGCGCTGACGACCCACGGGAACTGTGAGGCCCTCGTGTGTGGTCACATCGAGGAGGGCCACTTCAACGACACGCCCCTAGACGGTCTGGATTGGGCGTTGCTCTTATGGTGGCCCGGTGAGATCGCCGATGGCAACGGTAAGCAGCAAGCCATCATCGATGAACGGGCTGATCCGGTTCAGCGAGAAGGATTGCGCACGATCCTCCATGGGGAGTCGACTGCGCCCGGTGCCACGCACTTCTTCATCTACAACAGCGTGACATCGGCTATGGACACGTTGTTCGCGCCGATCGAGTTGTCCATCGACGTTGACGGCCGAACGGCTGACCTCAAGATCGGAGACCTGGTCGAGTCAGCCGGCCGGCCGATCATCAGCAAGTTCAGCGGTGAGCCGGTGCGGTCGCGGATTGACCTCCCGGGCGGATTCGAGTACAGCATCGCTGAAATGGGCAACGGGAACTCGACGGTCCGCGCTGGTATCGAACTCGATCTGAAGGACAGCTACGGTCAGTTCAACGTCCTGCACATGAATCAGGACGGAGTCATCCGCTGACGACCTTCGCTCGCGCCACGGTTGCAAAGGCAGACGCCTTTGTTCTGCCGGGAACCCGCCGAGACCGCGTGGCGATCCTGACCGGTCTAGCTGGCATCACGACTGCGGCGTGGATCTACGTCGTCCTAGAAGCGCACCGCATGGGCAACATGCCCATGGGTATGACCGACCACTCGATGACTATGCACGCGATGGTCGGGGTGCGGCCCTGGACGGCAACCGAGTTCGGTCTCAGGCTGCTGATGTGGGCCGTGATGATGGTCGCGATGATGGTCCCCACCGCAGCGCCGATGACCCTCATGTACGCAGCTGTCGCCCGAAAGGCCGCCGCCCAAGACAATCCGGTTGCGCCGACGTTCGTGTTCGTTGCCGGCTACATCGCCATGTGGAGTCTGTTCAGCGTCGTAGCGACCACCGCTCAATGGGAGCTCGACCGAGTTGCGCTGCTCTCACCGATGATGGTGTCCAACAGCGTGTTGCTGGGGAGCGCTCTGCTGATCGTGGCGGGGGTCTACCAGCTAACGCCGCTCAAGCGCGCCTGTCTCAGGCATTGCCGCGCACCGGCTCAGTTCCTCTCCCAAAACTGGCACAGCGGTACCGCCGGAGCGCTTCGGATGGGGTTGCGGCTCGGAGCGTACTGTCTGGGCTGTTGCTGGGTTCTGATGGGGCTGCTGTTCGTCGGCGGGGTGATGAACCTCCTCTGGATCGCGGCGATCGCCGCCTTCGTGCTGCTGGAGAAGACAATCCCCTTCGGTGAGACGGCCGGATGGTTTGTCGGCGCGGCGATGATTCTCGTCGGCGCCCTGGGTTTGGCCCTGTAAGGAACGAGGCATACCAGCGACCAAAGCACCACGCGCCGGCGCCGCCGCCCCGATCCACTGTCCCAGGCCCACGCACGCACGAGCAGCAGCCAGATCGGGCGGGCCAGCCGTTTAGGGCCGGGCTTGACGCGGCCGTCCGGGAGGCCTAGCTAGGAGCGCTTCGGAGCTTCCCCGTTGGCCACGCGGGGGACCTTCGGCGCGTAGCGGTGGTGCAGCAGGAAGACGTTGCCGTCGGGATCCTCGAACACTGCGTTGTGGCACACGCCTGAGTCGAACGTGTGGATGAACTTCACACCGCGGGACTCGAGCTCGGTCTGGGCCGCCGCGACGTCTTCGACGTGGAGGGCGATCGGTGGATGGGGCCGGAACTCGCGGCCGATCGACGCGGCGTCGAGCACCTGCAGTGTGAGGTTGCCGGTCTCAAACTCGGCTCCCGGTATGCGTTCGTAGCGCTCGATGCAGGGGAGCCCGAGCGTGGTGCCATAGAAGTCCTCGGCGACCTCGAAGTCCCGGGTCCACACCGTGATGAAGTCGACACCGCCGACGAGGGACGCAGCAGAGGTCATCGTCACGCTCGCTCCTGTAATCGTGATCTTCGCGAACTAAGACGGCTTGGGCTTCGCAAACTCATCGGCAGCCCGCGCCGGAGCGACTATCTCGCCTCACGAGGGCACCCGGGCGCCGCTGTGTCGGCCGGCCAGGCAGCTTATTCGTATCTGGGGGTTGGAGGGATCGGAGCTCCCGCCTGCACGGCGTCGTCCACCGCTTGGGCGTCCTGCGCGCGGTACTCCTCGCCGTAGACCGCCCCGGGGCGCCGCGGGGCTTCCATCACCTCGCAGGTAGCAGTGCCTCCGAGGTCGACCGGAACGTAGCCCATGCCTTGGATCAGCCCGGCGACGAGCTGCTTGGCCGCGGGATCGTCACCACAGACCCACTGGACAACGCGTGTGGCGCCGTCACGCCCCGCTGCCTGCTTCTGAAATCCCGCGGTCAGCGTGTTGAACGATTTCACGTAGCGGGCGCCGCGCATTCGTTGTGCGTTCAGCGCCGCTGCGGTCTGGCCAGGCTGCGGCATCAGCCCGGAGCCGAACTGGTTGGTCGTGTCGATCACGACTTTCCCCGCGAAGTCGCCGGCCTGCGCGAGCGCCTCTGGAATCGCACTCCACGGGACCGAGAAGATCACGATCTCGCCAAAGGCGACTGCGTCGGCGGGGCTGCTGATCGACGCGTTCTCTCCGATCTCTTCTCGGAGGCTTTCCAGCTTGGCGGGGTCGCGCGCAAACGACAGCATGACGTGATGCCCGGCCTTCGCCGCCTGGCGCGCGCAGTTGCCGCCGATTCGGCCCGCGCCGATCATTCCGATCTTCATGTCAGAGGCCCCAGTTCACCGGCCGAGTTAGTGGCCGTTCGCTCGGTCCGGGACGCTGCGTGCTGCGAGCGAACACCACTCTAGCGGGCCAGCGAAGCCAGCCAGCCAATGCCGGCTTCGTGGCCCTGCGCCCGACCGGGGGCCTACGATCGCTCCGATTGCCAGCGCCAGCTAGGTATTCCGGATCGCTGTCGCGGTCCCGTCCGGTTTGCCGGCCGCTTCGGGCCGGTCGCGTCGCGACGATCGCGCCGAGTCCGAGCCCCTCGCGCGGAGCTACTGATAGAGGATCAGCCGGTACGCACAGAAAGCGAAGAACAGGCCCAGCAAGCTCCAGGTAACGGGCCAGCTCACCGTGTGGAGAAACGCGGTCGCCCAACGGCCAAAGCCGAGGACATACACGAACACCAGCAGCAGCAGCACGGCATAGCTGACGAGCGCCGCCACGGTTGAGAGGCCCAGGCCGAGGATGGGCGCGACGACCAACCCGAGGAGAATCCACGCGGCGATGGCCAGGACATCGACCGAGAGTCGGGTGCGTTCGCGCCCGACGATCGTGATGAAACCAGCGGTGCCAACGAGCGCGGCGGCCATGAATACGCCGAGGTGCCACCGGGAGCCGAAGCCGAAGATCGAGCTCATCAGCTCGCCTCCGAAGTAGAGCAACAGTGGGTTGGCGACGCCCACGGCCAGGCAGCAGGCGAACATGTCGACCGCTGACTCCCATGGGTTCGCGAACACCGGTCTGCGAGGGATCAGCGCCGCTCGGAGCGCCGAAGGCGCAAGGGCTGCCCGCAGTGAGTCTGGTTCTCGTTGCATCGCTAAAGCTCCAGCCGAGAAGAATCGTAGGGACCTGCCCCGGCCTATGCCTCGAGCGCCGGGATGGTCGCATCTTCGGTCCTACGAGGCCCGCGCTGCGGCAATCAACACGCGCCGCCCGAGGAAGTCCCGCACCGCAGCGGCATAGGCGACTTGTTCTTCGATGAAGATCATGTGCCCGCTGTTCTCGAAGATGACGAGCTCGGCGTCAGGGATGCCCCCCGCGATCGCTTCCGCGGCAACGACCGAGCACGACCGGTCGTGGCGGCCGGCGAGAACGAGGACCGGGTGCGTCACGAGGTTCAGGCGATCTTCAACCTCAATCGCACCGTAGTCCGCATTCGCCGACGCGCGGAGGACGTCCGGGGCGAAGATCGCCTCGTCCAGGCCGGCACGCATGGTGTCAATACGCGGATCGAGGGGGTCGCGGAAATGGAACGGCAACTGGTCTGAGAGCAGCCGTCGGCAGTCGTCCTGCGTCTGGGCTTCGCGCTCGCGCGCCCACGAGCTGGCGACCTGCTCCCGCAGGCTCTCAGGTTCGAACCTGTCGAGGTTCTGCTGCACATCCTCGAGGAAGCGGGCAGCCGGGACGCCGGCGGAAATGATGCTCGCCGCGGGACCTTCCGGAAAGTCCACAGCATGCTGCAGGGCAACGAAAGCGCCGAATGAGTGCCCCAGGACGGCGTAGCGCTCGAGGCCGAGGCTGTGGGCCAGTGCTTCGACGTCCGCTGCCATCTGCTCGAGCGTCCAGGTCTCCGGAGGCGCCGGCCGAGAACGTCCCTGCGACCGTAGATCGACGAACAGGAGGCGGCAGCTGTCCGAGAGGGCGTCCAGATGGCGGCCGAACATTGTGTGGTCTAGTCCGGGACCCCCGTGCAACACGAACAGAGGCAATCCGCCGTCACCGCGCTCGAGCACGAACAGTTCGGTGTTGCCAGCTACCACCAGGCCACGCGCCACGACCGCCATGCTACGACGGGACGCTCCGCGGCATATGATCGAGCACGATGCGACGTCGTCTTCTGCTCGTCGCTGCAGCGTTGCCAGTGCTCGCGGCCTGCGGGACGACTTCTACGACGACGGTCACAAAGCGTCCCTCAACAACGAGCGGGACGACTTCGACGACGCCGGCAACGACCTCGGCGTCGTCATCAGGTACGACCACTGCAACGACATCGACGACGAACGCTGCCACGGTGTACTTCCAAGGGGCCGTGGGTGACGCGGCCGAACGACCTGGTTCATTGCAACTGACCGGGGATGGAACACTGTTCGTGAGTAACGTCCAGTGGACGTCTTGGGGCGGGCCTACAGCCGTGGGCAGCGGGAACGCCGAATACCACGGCTGTACTCCCAACTGTGCCCAGGCGCCGGTGAACAGCGCGCTCGTCTCGATCCGTCTCTTCGGCATCCGCGCTTGCTCCGGCCGCGCCTACTACTCGGGTGTCAACCTCACGCTCAACTCCGGAGAGCTGCTCGACAAGCAGTTCTTGCAGCGATCCTGGAGCCCCTGCTAGGGCGCTACCGAAGCTCCCGCGGTCGACAGCCAGGCACCGAACTCGCGCGGTTGCGCGGGTCGCCGAGTTCGCGGCCGCGTGTGTGGCCGCTGATGCCGCGCCCCTTGACAGAAGAGCCTTCCCAACATATCTTTGCAAAGATGTCTTTGGAAGAGTCTCGAGACGAGATACGAGTCGAACCACCGCCACCCGGCTTCCGCGAGCTCACCGATCCACGCACGATGCGGGCGCTTGCTCACCCGACCCGCCTGTCGCTGCTCGAGCTGATGTCGCGCGAGGGCGCGATCACAGTTACGCGCGCCAGCGAAGTGCTGGGAGAGAGCACCGCCAGCTGTTCCTACCATGTGCGCCAGCTCGCCAAGTACGGCTTCGTCGAGCCGG
This sequence comes from uncultured Solirubrobacteraceae bacterium, assembly GCA_955652345.1. Classification (GTDB taxonomy): domain Bacteria; phylum Actinomycetota; class Thermoleophilia; order Solirubrobacterales; family Solirubrobacteraceae; genus Palsa-465. The sequence continues at coordinate 8,396 of CATPBV010000028.1, forward strand.
CCGGTGGCGGTCGCGGGCGCGAGCGGCCTTGGCGGCGCGCCTCGCGCGGTCAGCACTACACCGAGGTTGGCGGCGACCCCGCGACGTCCGCCGCCGCCGAGACGCTGACCTCGATCATCGTGGAGCGCCACATGCGCACGGTCGCCCATTGGCTCACCGAGCGCCAGCGAGAGCCGAACGAGTGGCGGGAGGTGACCGGCTTCTCGGACCGCCTGCTCTACCTGACCCCCGAGGAAGTTGCCGACCTGGACCGGAGCATCTTCGAAGTCGTCGAGGCCACCGGGTACGAGGGGCGCACCGACGACCCGGCGGCGCGCCCTGCGGGCGCACGTGCGATCTCCCTGATCGTCTTCGGTATCCCGCTGCCTTCGCTCGGAGAGTGATGCGCGCGGTCCTCGCTCATCGCGACGCGAGACTGCTGATCACCGGTCAGACCCTGTCGACGATTGGCGACCGCGCAATGTTCCTCGTCTTCGCAATCTGGGCGAAGACGCTAACCGGGTCAAATGCCGCCGGCGGCCTCGCCTTCCTCGCGATCGTCGGGCCCACGGTGCTGGCGCCGCTCGGCGGGGTGCTCGTCGATCGCCTGCCGCGTCGCCCGCTGATGATCGCGACTGACGCGATCCTCGGCGTCGGCGTTCTATTGCTCATGTTCGTGCACGATCGAAGCGACGTGTGGCTGCTCTACGCAGTCGCCGTCCTGTATGGCGCTGGCTATTGCGTGTTCGCCGCCGCACAGTCGGCGTTCCTGACGGTGATGCTCCCCCGGGATTTGCTGGGCGACGCCAACGCGATATTCCAGACCGTGGGCGAGGGAGCGCGGCTATTCGCTCCGCTCGCCGGCGCCGCGCTGTTCGCTGCCGCCGGAGGCGGCGCGGTCGCGGTGCTCGACGCTGCGACGTTCGCGATGTCGTTGCTGTGCCTCGTCGCGCTGCGCGTGCGCGAGCGGCCTGAGCCCAGGCTCGAGCAGCACCTCTGGGCCGAGCTCACCGCCGGCGCGCGCCACATCCTCGCGTCGGGGACTCTGCGCCGGATCGTCACGACCGTGGCGGTGGCGATGCTTGTGATCGGGTTCTCCGAGACGTTCATGTTCGCCGTCATCGACCAGGGCCTGCACCAGCCGCCCTCGTTCTTCGGCGTCCTGAGCACGGTCCAAGGCGTGGGTGCGATCGCCGGCGGGGTCACCGCTAGCGCCGCGCTACGACGGCTGGGCGACGAGCGGATCGCCGGCCTCGGCATGGCTCTCTTCGGGTGCGGAGAGCTGGCGCTGATCGTGCCGAACCTCGGCGTCGTGCTCGCGGGCCTCATCGTCGCCGGCGTCGGGTTACCGTGGGCAATCGTCGGTTTCACCACCGCGGTCCAGCGACGCACGTCGGCGGCGCTCCAGGGGCGCGTCTACGCGGCGACCGATGCGCTCGTCACGACCCCTCAGATGCTCTCGATCGCGTGCGGTGCGGCGCTCTCAACGCTCGTCGACTACCGGATGATGATCCTTGCGACGGCGGTCGTGATGGGCTTGTGTGGGATCGTGCTGCTGCGCCGTGGCGAGGGCAACGCGGTTCGCGTCCGGCGGCCTGACACCGTCCACCCCTTCCCTCCTGGGACCTGAATCATGGGATGATCGGCGTGGGTTTGCACACACCTGCCCACACCTCCGCCGCAGCGTCCTCCGCGCGGTTCGAAGGCCGGAGGATGCTCACGGCGATCTTCCGGCGCGGCTACCATGTACTCGCCGCGCGATGACGAGGCGCTTCGACGGCAAGCGGGTGCTGGTCACGGGCGGATCGAGCGGGATCGGACGCTCGATCGTCCTCGAGTTCGCGGCCGCCGGCGCCCAAGTGGTCGCCGCGGCTCGGCGCAGCGATCGCCTGGCCGAGGTCTCCGCCGCGGCGCCGGCAGGCTCGGTGCAGTCGCTCACGGTGGATGTATCAGTGCCTGACCGGAGCCGGCGGATGGTCTCCGACGCGATAGACCTCCTCGGTGGGCTCGACATCCTCGTCAACAACGCTGGGATTGCGTACATGGAGCCATTCCTCGAGCTCACCGAGGAGCACTGGACCGAGACGCTCGACACCAATCTGAGCGCTCCATTGTTCGCAAGTCAGGTTGCGGCTCGCCACATGGTCGACCACGGCGGAGGCAGCATCATCAACATCGCCTCCACTGATTCGTTCGTGGTGGAAGCTCCGGCCGCTCACTACATGGCGTCGAAGGCCGCGCTCGCTCACCTCACGAGGTGCATCGCGTTCGAGCTGGGCCATCGTGGAGTGCGATGCAACGCGGTGTGCCCGGGATTGACCAGGACGCCGATGAATGCCGAGGGCTGGGGGCCGTCGCTGTGGGACGCCTACATGCGGCGGATCCCGCTACGTCGTCCAGCGGAGCCGCGCGAGCAGGCTGCTGTGGTTCTGTTTCTCGCCTCGGACGACGCCTCGTACATCAACGGCGAGACGATCGTCGTGGATGGCGGGCAGCTGACGGGGTTCTGGTACCGCCCGCAGGACGAGCCGCCCGCCCCGCCGTACGAGCCACTCTCGCCTGCGTAGCACCTACTGGAAGGTATTCGAGTCGGGTGGCGTCTTAGTAGCCGACAAGGTTCTCCCGCCAGCCCACTCGAGCACATGGACGCGCCGGGCAGCGAGCGAGCACCGGGCAGGAAATGAACGACGGGACACGCGCACGCAGGCGCGCCTCAGCGTGCCTGGACGGCGACGACTACAGACCGATGACAAAGGAGCTATTCGAAATGTCGAACACCAGCGACCGACTTCGGGGGCTGATCGCCCTGCCGCTCGTCGCGGCGCTCACTCTCGCGGCGTGTGGCGGCTCCTCCAAGCCGAAGACAGTGGCGGGCACACCAGCGAAGACCACGGCGACGACGTCAACGGTGGCGCGTCACGCCAGCCGCCATCGGTCACGTGCGCACCATGCACCGGCGCACCACAACTCAGCTAAGACACGGCGCGCCACCACCGCGCCCACAAGCAGCCCCGTGCCAACGACCACCGCGACGAGCGCACCGGCGCCCGTGGCGCAGCCGGCGTCAGCGGCGCCGAGCCCACCGCCGCCTGCGACGACCACGAAGAGCACCCCGGCGCCGCCTCCGCCGTCGGGCGGAGGGATCCCGCAGCACAATGGCGGGGACCAGGACGCGGACAACAATGGGGGCCCGAGCGACGGCGACGGTGGCGTCTAGGAAGGCGGGGCCGGGGCGAGTCCCGCTGCAGCATCCGGAGGTTGACAGCTTACCTACCAGTAGGTAAGAATACGGGATCAACCGCCGGTCGTGCTGGAACAAAGGAGCGTCAATGCAGCGTGGAGATGGCTACGTGGTCGCCCAGGCCGAAGAGCTCGAGCGGGCGGGCAACTGGACGCTGGTGCGTCGCTCGCTTGACTGCAAGGCGTTCGGGGTGAACCTAGTCGAGATCCC
>CATPBV010000029.1 GCA_955652345.1 uncultured Solirubrobacteraceae bacterium
GGGATGAGGACCAGCGTCACCACGATCAGGCCGACGATGATCAGTAGGCCCCCTGCGAGATCGACGTCGGAGATGCTGTCCCACGGGAGCCTGCTTGCTACGTTTTCGCCAGCCTCGCGTCGCCATGCCCACCGATGTCTCATGCCGCGGGTCAGCCAGCGCCGCCTGACTCGCCACTGCACGCCGTCCGGCGTGGATACGCGCTGACCACGAAACGCGTTGCGCAGGCCTCCGGAGTGTGCCAATGGATTCCCCGAGCCTCGAATGCGTACGGCGTCGATCCCCGCGGGTGCGCCGGCTCAGTGGCCCGCGGCGGGTAGCGCCTGCCAGTCCAGATTCTGCGCGTGGCCGGGAAGCTGGGCCGCCGTCCGCACGTGGGAGCCGTCGACATTCATGATCTTCAGCTGCGCAGGATGGGAGAAGACCAAGCTGATGAACGCGACGTAGCGCCCACTGGGCGAGTACACCGGGTGGGGGCTGAGGTCGTTTCGCAGCGTCGCCAGTCGCCGAGCCCCGCGTCCATCGATCCCGATGCTGTAGATCGTGGCGTCCTGCGGGTCGTAGAAGACGATCCGCTTGCCGTCGGGCGAGAAGTCCGGATTGACACCGCGGTGAAGCCTCAGTGCGCGCCCTCCGCGAGTGAGCACATACACCGCGTTGCTCTCGACGAACGCGATGCGGCCGGTGGAGGACATGACCGGCTGCGCAACGTTGTGCCTGGCGCCCACCAATCCGGCGATCCGGATCTGGCGCAGCCCGCTGCCGTCGACACCGATCCGGTACAGATCTGCACGACCCGTGGCTGCGTCTACACCCACGACCATGAGATGAGCGCCGTCCCTCGCCCACGAGGGGTCGAGCAGCTGCGTCAGCCCAGCAGGGATCGGAACCACGCGGCGGCGCGGGCGGGCGAGCGCAGTGACGACTACCTGCGCTTGGGGTGGATAGATGTCGCCGAGCTGGTAACCGGTGTCCGGTCCCGAGAGAAACGTCAGCTGGTCGCCGCGCGGGGACCAACGCGGGAACGCGTTGAAGGCGTCGCTCGGTCGCGAGATCGTCTGTCGCCGGCCGTTCACCGGATTCAGGCTGAACACGGTGCCAACCGGACCGGGGCACATGGCCGTGCAGCCGAAGAGATCGTTGTTGTCGAACGCGAACCTTCCGTCGAGCCCACGGAAAGCTCCCCACGCGATGGCCGGGCAGGCGAACGTCGTCATCACGAGCCCGAGCAGCAGCGTGCTCGCTCGACGGGGGACGGCTCTGTGAATCATGGCTCTCGCCTCTTATCGGTCCGGCGTCATCGATCTTGAACCGGGCACGGCGCCATGAGCAGCACGCCGACTCAGTGGCCGGCGGGCCGCCTCGTCCGAGCCTCTGGCACCATCCGCGGGGTGACAGACATGAACGTGGCGGCTTTGCAACGCAGCTACGGCCGGGCGGCCGACGCGCTTCGCCCGACGATGATCGAGCCCGGGTTCGTGCGAACCGCGACCGGTTCGGCGCTGATCTCGATGGGGGAGACCCGCGTTATCTGCACCGCCTCGGCGCAGGAGGGAGTGCCTCGCTGGCTTGCGGGCTCGGGCCGTGGCTGGGTGACGGCCGAGTACGGCATGCTGCCCGCGTCCACCGGCGAGCGCAAGCAGCGCGACATAAGCAAGGGACGTGCGGACGGGCGCACGGTGGAGATCCAGCGACTGATCGGCCGCTCGCTGCGCGGCGTGATCGATTTCGCTGCCCTCGGCGAGCGCACCATCTACGTCGACTGTGACGTGCTGCAAGCCGACGGGGGGACCCGCTGTGCCTCGATCACCGGTGGCCTCGTGGCGCTACGGCTCGCGTGTGAGCGCCTGATCGCGGAAGGCCGGCTCGAGCGCAGCCCCCTGACCGGCGGCGTCGCGGCGATCTCGTGCGGGATCGTCGGCGGCGTGCCGCTCCTGGATCTCGACTACGTCGAGGACTCCGCGGCCGAGGTCGACGCGAACGTCGTGATGACCGCGGAGGGAGGCCTGGTGGAGGTGCAAGCCACCGCGGAGCGCACCCCGCTCTCTCGAGCGCATCTCGACGATCTGCTCGCGCTCGCCGCCGGAGGCATCGAGGCGCTGCGCGTCTTCCAGGATGAGGCGGTGACCGGGGCCGCGGGGTGACGTGCGCCGATGGTGGCGTCCTCGCTCGTGCTCGCCACCCGCAACCCCCACAAGCTGCGCGAGTTCGCGCGCCTGCTCGACCCCGCCGGAATCGCGGTGCAGCCGCTCCCAGCCGATGTCTCGCTGCCGCCGGAGGACGGCTCCACGTTCGCGGACAACGCGCTGCTCAAGGCACGTGCCGCCGCCGTCGCGACTGCCGCACCGGCGATCGCCGACGACTCGGGGATCGAGGCGCGGGCCCTCGGCGGTGCCCCGGGCGTGCGCTCGGCGCGCTACGCCGGAGCCGCCGCGACCGACGCTCAGAACCTCGACAAGCTGCTCCGCGAGGCGCCGGCCGGCAGCGCGCTCAGGTACGTGTGCGCACTCGCGTACGTCGACCCTGCGGTGCCGATCGAGCGCGTCTTCTCCGGACACTGCGAGGGGACGCTCGCATCGCGGCCTCGTGGCGCCGGCGGTTTCGGGTACGACCCCGCGTTCGTGCCCGATGAGGGCGCCGACGGGCAGACCATGGCCGAGCTCGACGACGCCGAGAAGGACGCGATCAGCCACCGGGGCCGTGCGGCGCGGGCTCTGATCGCGTGGCTCGCCGGATGAGGTGGCTGGCCGAATGAGCTCGGCAACCGCCGGCGGCCAGCACGGCGTCGATGCGACGAGCGGGGCAGGCGGCGTCGAGTCCGGCTCGGTCCGCAAGGTGCGAACCGCCGCATTGTCGGTCTTCTCGAACTCGGCCCTGATCCTCCTCAAGGTGATCGCCGGGACGCTGACCGGCTCCATCGCGATCCTGACCGAAGCGGTCCACTCGAGCATCGACCTGGTCGCCTCGATAGTGGCGCTGGTCTCGGTGCGCAAGGCGGGCGAGCCTGCCGACGAGACGCATCGCTACGGGCACGAGAAGATCGAGAACCTGTCGGCCGCGATCGAGGGGATCCTGATCCTGGTTGGCTCGGCGGCGATCGCGTTCGAGGCGATCCGACACCTTGTGGGACACGGGCGCGTGCGGATCGTCGGGCTGGGGATTGCGGTCGCAGGGGTTTCGGTCGTCGTCAACGTGGTCGTGTCCGCGGTGATCGCGAGGAACGCGAAGCGGACCGATTCGCCCGCGCTCGCCGCTGACGCCGCGCATCTGCGCACCGACGCGCTGACCTCAGGCGCCGTGGTCGTGGGCCTCTCGCTCGTCGCGTTGACGGGAGCGCAGTGGATCGACCCGGTCATCGCACTTGCGATCGCCGGCGCGATCGTGTTCACAGGCGTGCGGCTGCTCGCGGGCTCCGGGCGAGTCCTGGTAGACGAAGCGCTTCCGATCGAGGAGGTGGCGGCGATCCGAAGCGCCGTCGAGGAGTTCGGACCGCGTGGGGTCGTCGGCTATCACGAGTTGCGTACTCGGCGGGCGGGGTCCCGCCGCTACGTCGATCTTCACGTCCAGTTCCGCGCCGGAACTTCGCTGGAGGGGGCACACCGCGTTGCGCACGAGCTCCAGGACACGATCGGCGCTCGCCTGCGGGAGGCGGACGTCCTGATCCACCTCGAGCCGGAGGACCGCGTTCGCCCCGGTCAGGAGATCGGGCCCGGAGCGCCCGGCGACCGCTCGTGACTCGAGGCCCTAGACCAAGTTGATTGCGGCCGATAACGCGACCGCGAACGTGACCGCCGCGTACCCGATGTACCCCTGCAGGACCAGGATCCCGGCAGCGATCAGGCACGCGAGAGCGGTTGCGACCCAGGCCATCCGGCCGACGTTCACGGTCGTATTCTCGCCGGTCCGCCCCAAGTTGCGATCGCCGAGCCACGTATTGAGCGCTCAAGCTGGATCCGCGGGAGGAGACGGCCGCCCGCGATCGCCGGCCCCAGTTGGGTCCGGAGGCGCGGGATCAGGGGTATCTGTCGCGAAGAATTTCAGCAATTTCCGCATTTCCGGTCCCTATTTATGGGCAGTTGGTCCCATCGACAGGCAAGAATTGACGCCGTTCAAGCGCGGCACGCCGTCATTACTGTCTGCGGGCGCTGTTAACGTCGATATCTCCCACATCAGAAGGAGGGCAAGTGACGAAGTCAGAGTTCGTCGATCAGGTAGCAGATCGCGCCGGGTTGAGCCGGAAGGACGCCCAGGAAGCGGTTGATGCGTTCCTGGACACCGTCGAGGCCGCGCTCAGGCGTGGTAGCGATGTCAGCTTCTCCGGCTTTGGCAAGTTCAGCGTCTCGAACCGGAGCGCGCGCGAGGGCCGCAACCCGGCCACCGGCGAAAGGATCCACATCGCGGCCTCGAGGGTCCCGAAGTTCACCGCGGGCGCTGGGCTCAAGAAGGCGGTCAAATAGACCGAGTCCCGACTGCGATTGCGGATCCGCGCTGCGGTCGCGGGCAGCATCAGCCGTGACCGCGGCAGCGGCCGCAACGCCGTCCGTTCGCCACGAGCGCGCGGGCGCTGAGCCGGTGGGGTTCGGCGACCTCGTGGCCGCACGCGTCGCGGCCCGCACCAGCCAGCTGGTGCTCGGCCTCGACCCCGATCCGGCGCGGCTGTGGCCGCGCGCGATCGAGCTGACCGATAAGCGCATGGATGCTTCCACGTCGCGCGCCGAGCGCGCGGCGCGGGCGATCGCGATCCACTGCGGGCTGGCGATCGAGGCGGCCGGCGAGCAATGCGTCGCGGTCAAGCTGCAGGTGGCCTGTTTCGAGCGCCTTGGCTCTCCTGGCTGGGGCGCTCTGGGCGAGGTCGCCGCTCGCGCCCGCGAAGCCGGCCTGCTGGTGATCGCCGATGCCAAGCGCGGCGACATCGACGTCTCCGCCGCCGCGTACGCGCAGGCATTCTTCGGCGAGACCGCGACCGAGTACGGCCCGGTGCCCGGCCTCGGCGCCGACGCGATGACGCTCAACCCGCTGCTCGGGCTCGATTCGCTCCGGCCGTTCGTCGACGCCGCGCGGGAGCGCGGAGGAGGTGTGTTCGTACTGGTGCGCACGTCCAACCCCGGCGCTCGCGATCTCCAGGAGCTCCCGCTCCGGCGAGGCGGCACCATCTCCGAAGCGCTCGCGACGATGGTTCACCAGCTAGGCGCGGACGGCGTTGGCGAGGCCGGTCTCTCCGACGTCGGGGCGGTGGTCGGGGCGACCGCGCCACAGCATCTTCAGACCCTGCGGGAGCTGATGCCGGGCGCAGTCTTCCTGCTGCCCGGGGTGGGCGCGCAGGGAGGACGAATTGAGGACCTTGGCGCCGCGTTCGCCCCAGGTCCGGCCGGCGGGCTGATCGCCGCTTCCCGCGCAGTCGTGCAGGCGCATGAGCGCAGCGGAGGGGACCCCGGCGCGGCGGCAGCCCGGGAGGCTGCCCGGCTCCGTGAGCTCGCGTGGCGTTTAGCCGCGTGAGCGAGACGCCAGGCCTGCCGGGTGAGCGGCTAGACGCCAGGCGTATCCCCGTGAGCGTCAGATCCAGTCATCGCCCGTCTGTATGATCGCGCTGCCATGGGCGCTAGGAATCCGGCGCGCTACCTGGCTCCGATCGCGCTCATAGCGACGATCTCCGCTACCTACCTGATCGTGCACCGGGGCCTTACTGCGAAGCAGTCGACGACGCCTTCGCCGACTACCTCGGTGGCACGCCCGAGCACATCCCACAAGCTCAGCCGAGCGCGGTTCTACGTCGTTCGGCCTGGAGATAGCCTGTCCGTGATTGCGGCCAGGGCCGGAGAATCTCTGTCCACGCTGCAGTCGCTGAATCCGGGCGTCAACCCGAACGCGCTGCAGGTCGGCCAGCGGCTGACGCTGCGCAGATGAGGTGAGGTAGACAATGCGCCGCGCGATCGTCAGCGGTGCTGTACTCGCGGCGGCGATCCTCGCCTTGCCGGCACGCGCGGGCGCCGTAGCCCCACCTCAGCTGAGCGTGAGCGCCGCGGCGCTGATCGAGGAGAGCACCGGACAGCGACTGTATGGCTCGAGCTCCCAGAGCGAGCTCCCGATCGCGAGCACCACCAAGCTGATGACCGCGCTGCTGACGCTCGAGCGTGTCCACCGCCTGTCGATCCAGTTCGTCCAGAACAACTACGTGCCGGCCCCGGTCGACTCGCAGATCGGCCTGCTTCCCGGACAGAGTATGAGCGTTCACGACCTGCTGATCGCACTGCTCCTCCCGAGCGCGGACGACGCTGCCGAGGACCTCGCCTACAACGTGGGGCGGGGCTCGGTCGCGCGGTTCGTGTCGATGATGAACATCCGCGCGCACCAGCTGCGTCTGGATCACACGCACTACTCGACGCCGATCGGCCTCGATACCCCCGGCAACTTCTCGACCGCCTCGGACCTCGTGAAGCTCGCCCGGTACGTCCTTCAGACGCAACCGTTCTTCCGCAGGGTGGTGGCGCTTCCCGCTGCGTCGCTGCGGACGGGTCCGGTCAGGTATGTCGTCAACCGCAACACGCTTGTTGGGCGGGTGCCTTGGATAAACGGTGTCAAGACCGGCCACACGCTCGACGCGGGCTACGTGCTGGTCGGCTCGGGGACACGGGGCGGGATGACGCTGATCAGCGCCGTGCTGGGGACCACGAGCGAGTCCGCGCGCGACTCGAACACGCTTGCGCTCCTGGGCTGGGGGTTCGCCCACTTCCATCTGCTCGAGCCGGTCCGTGCCGGCACCGTGATGGCGAGGCCAACGGTCCGGTATTCCCCCGGCAAACACGCGATCGTGATCGCCTCCAGCGACTACATCCGCGTGTTCGCCCGCTCGAGCCATGTCAGAGTCCGCGTCAAGGTACCGAGCGAGCTGGCCGGCCCGATAGCCAAGGGCGCTCGAGTGGGAACGGCGTACGTGCTCCAGAACGGGCGCATCGTCGCGACGGTCCCGCTGGTGCTCGCGAGCGCGCTGCCCGCCGTCAGCCCGCTGACGATCGCCGCGGAATTCCTGTTGCGACCGGGTACCCTTCTCGCGGTGGGGCTCTTGATCTGTGCCGCGCTCGTGGCCGCCGCCTTATGGCGCCAACGCAGCAGGACCAGAGTACGCGCCGCCCGAGCGCTTCGATGATCATCACCGTCACCCTCAACGCGGCGCTCGACAAGACCCTCGAGGTTCCGAACTTCACCCCCGGCCGCAGGCACCGCACGGTCGACCAGACGACCATGCCGGGCGGTAAGGGAGTCAACGTCGCTCGCGCGATCAAGCGGCTGGGTCAGCCGGTGATTGCCACCGGCCTTGCAGGCGGAGCCACCGGCACGCGGATCGTCGAAGCGCTCAACGACGAGGCGATCCTGAACGCGTTCGTCCGGATCCGCGAGGAGTCGCGGACCAACACCGCGGTCCTCGATCCCACCACCGGTATGCATACCGAGATCAACGAGCGCGGGCCCGCGGTGTCGGAGATCGAGTTCGAGCTGTTCGTCGAAAAGCTCCTGTACCTGGCAAAGGGAGCGAGCATCTGCGTGTTTGCCGGCAGCCTCCCCCGCGGCGTCCACGCCGACGTGTACGCCATCCTGATCCGCGAGGTCAAGCGGCTGGGGGTCATGACCATGGTCGACACCGAGGGGGACCCACTGCGGTTCGCGGTGCGGGCCGAGCCCGCCGTCGTGTCGCCGAACGAGCCCGAGGCCGAGGAGCTCGTCGGCCACGAGTTCAACGATCTCGACGACCGGGCGCAGGCGGTCGCCGAGATCACGCGCCTGGGAGCCTCGGAGGCGATCATGACGGTCACCGACGGCTGCTACGCGCAGGTCCTCGAGGAAGGCGGCCAGGCCGCGTACCGGGTGCGAGTCTCCGAGCAGGAGCCGCGCTCGCGGATCGGATCGGGCGACGCCTTCCTGGCCGGCTACATCGCCGCGCGTTACGGCGGGCGCTCGGCGGTCGATTGCCTGCGCTACGGGGTCGCTTGCGGGGCGGAGTCGACGCAGCATTTCGGAGCGGGCGTCCTCGATCCGGGCAAGGTGGAGCGACTGCTGGGGGAGGTCGAGGCCGAGCGTCTGGGGGTCGGCGCCGAGATCGGGTGATCGCGCTTCGGAAAGGCCTCAATGAAGGGGGCGGTTGGGGCTCACGGCCGCGCGCCCTTCCGAATCGTGTGCATGACGCGTCACGCCACGTGTCTTCCGGGAAGCGTGCCGTGTCATGCACAAATGGCGTGCGTAACACGGCAGACGTGGCGGCGGAAACGCAGCCTGACGCGTCATGCACACAAATCGCCCCGCTTCATCGGGCCGTCAATCGCTCACCAACCGGCTCTGACGGGCGCGGTCCCACTGCTAGCATCGACCTGACGATGGCCCCAGCCCTCGTCAGCTTGCCGACCCTTCGCTTCGCGTCCGCCGCGCCCTCTAAGCTCCCGGAATGGAAGTAGAGATCGGCCGCGGCAAGAAGGCCCGTCGAGCCTACGGGTTCGACGACATTGCGATCGTTCCCTCTCGCCGGACCCGCGATCCGGACGACATCGACATCAGCTGGACGCTCGGTCCCTATCGCTTCGAGCTCCCGCTCCTTGCCGCCGCGCTCGACGGCGTCGTCTCGCCGGAGACGGCGGGCATCATCGGCAAGCTCGGGGGGCTTGCAGTCCTCAACCTAGAGGGCATCTTCTGCCGCTATGAGGACGCCGATGCGGAGCTCGAGCGGATCGCGACCTTCTCCCGGGACATCGCCACACGGGAGATGCAGGACATGTATCGCGAGCCGGTCAAGCCCGAGCTGATCGCGCGCCGCATCCGAGAGATCAAGGACCACGGCGTCGTCGCGGCCGCCTCGCTCACGCCGCAGAGGGTGCGCACTCACTACGAGGTCGCGCTCGAGGCCGGGCTCGACGTGCTCGTGATCCAGGGCACCGTGGTCTCGGCAGAGCACGTGTCCCGCGATGAGACGCGACCTCCGCTCAACCTGAAGGAGTTCATCCGCGAGCTCGCGCCGACGCCGGTCCTCGTCGGGGGCTGCGCCTCCTACCACACAGGCCTTCATCTGATGCGCACCGGCGCCGCCGGGGTGCTGGTCGGCGTGGGTCCAGGGGCGATCTGCACCACCCGCGGAGTGCTCGGGATCGGCGTTCCCCAGGCGACCGCGATTGCGGACGTAGCCGCTGCCCGCTCGCAGCACATGCTCGAGACGGGCGACTACGTCAAGGTGATCGCCGACGGCGGCATGCGCAACGGCGGGGATATCGCAAAGGCGATCGCCTGTGGCGCTGATGCCGTGATGCTCGGCTCGGCGCTCGCCCGCTCGTACGAGGCCCCGGGCCGTGGCTACAACTGGGGGATGGCCACGTTCCACCCTACGCTCCCGCGAGGCGCCCGCGTGGCGACGACCCAGAACGGAACCCTTGAGGAGATCATCCGCGGTCCGGCGCGCGAGAACGACGGCACCTTCAATCTGATGGGCGGACTGCGGACGTCGATGGCGACTTGCGGGTACCGCGACATCGCCGAGTTCAACCGGGCTGAGCTGATGGTGGCCCCGGCGCTGCAGACCGAAGGCAAGCATCTCCAGCGCGAGCAGGGCGTCGGGATGGGCGCGACTGCGGCCGCCGCGGCGGTGGGTGTCGCCGACTAATCCCGCAGCGGACTTGGCTGAGCGCACCGCGGAAGCTGGCGCGCGGCCGGCCGCCGGCGCGATCGACCTTGAAGGCGAGGCGCAGACCAGCGCGCGAGCGAGGCCGGGATCCGCGACCGAGGAGGTCGTGGTCCTCGATTACGGAGGTCAGTACTCGCAGCTGATCGCCCGGCGGGTGCGCGAGTGCGGGGTGTTCTCGGAGCTCCTCCCGCATCACGTCGGCGTCGCCGAGGTGATGGGGCGCCACCCCAAGGGGATCATCCTGTCGGGCGGACCGGCCTCCGTCTACGAGCAGGGCGCGCCGCGCCTGCGGCGCGAGCTGCTCGACCTCGGGATCCCGGTGCTCGGGATCTGCTACGGGATGCAGCTGCTCGCCCGCGAGCTAGGCGGCCGGGTGGAGGGCGCCGACGTCGGAGAGTTCGGGCGCTCGCAGCTGACGGTTGCGCAGCCCGGCCGGCTGCTGGCCGGAACCCCCGCGCAGCAGACCTGCTGGATGTCCCACCGAGACACGATCTACTCGTCGCCGCCGGGGTTCTCCGCGCTCGCGGCCTCGACCGCGTCGCCGGTCGCCGCGTTCGAGTCGGTGGAGCGCGGCGTCTACGGGATCCAGTTCCACCCCGAGGTGGTCCACACCCCATACGGCCAGCAGGTGCTCACCAACTTCCTGGCCGACGTGTGCGGCTGCGAGCGCTCGTGGAGCCCGAGCTCGGTGATCGAAGAGCAGGTCGCGCGCATCCGCGTCCAGGTCGGCGAGGGACGCGCCATCTGCGGTCTCTCCGGCGGGGTCGACTCGAGTGTTGCGGCGCTGCTCGTCCACCGGGCGATCGGCGATCGGCTCACCTGCGTGTTCGTCGACCACGGGCTGATGCGAAAGAACGAGGGCGCTCAGGTGATCGCCGCGTTTGCCGACAACTTCCACGTTCCGCTCGTGGCCGTAGACGCATCCGAGCGTTTCCTAGCCCGGCTGAAGGGCATCACCGACCCCGAGGAGAAGCGCAAGCGGATCGGAGCGGAGTTCATCCGCGTGTTCGAGGAGGAGGCGGCCAAGCTCGAGGACGTCAGCTTCCTGGTCCAGGGCACGCTGTACTCCGACGTGATCGAATCGGGCGGCGGGACCGGCGCGGCCACGATCAAGTCACATCACAACGTCGGCGGCCTGCCAGACGATCTCAAGTTCGAGCTCGTCGAGCCGCTGCGAGCCTTGTTCAAGGACGAGGTTCGCGCGGTCGGAGCCGAGCTGGGCCTCCCCGAGAGGCTGGTGTGGCGCCAGCCATTTCCGGGTCCCGGGCTTGCGATCCGGATCGTCGGCGGAGAAGCGACGCGCGAGCGACTCGAGATCCTGCGCGAGGCGGACGCGATCCTCCAGGACGAGATCCGCAAAGCAGGTCTCTATCGCGAGCTGTGGCAATCGTTCTGTGTCCTCCCGGACATCCGGGCGGTGGGCGTCCAGGGCGACTCGCGGACGTACGGCCACGTGATCGCAATCCGTGCCGTCACCAGCGACGATGCGATGACGGCGGACTGGGCCAGGCTTCCCTACGACCTGCTCGAGCGAATCGCATCGCGGATGACCGGCGAGATCCGCGCGGTCGGGCGGGTCGTGCTCGACATCACGAGCAAGCCTCCCGGCACGATCGAGTGGGAATAACGGGCGCGCGAGGATCCGGCGTGCTCTAACCGGCGGTGCGGGCGAGGATCCGCCGGACGTGATCCGCCAGATCAGCCGGTAGCTCGCGCCGGGGAAACCACCTGACAGCCGCGAGCTCCCCCCGGTCCACCGTGATGTTCGAGTTGCGAAGCTCGGCCCGGAAGCAGTACATGGTGTCCCGGCGATGATGCATGTTGGCGAGCAGCCGGCCGAGCGGCACCCAGTCGTCGATCATGACCCCCAGCTCCTCACCCATCTCTCGCCGGGCGGCCTCGACCGGGAGCTCGCCGCGCTTCAGTGAGCCGCCCGGAAGGTCCCATCCGCGGTTGCCGTACGTGTGCTTCACGAGCAGCACGCGATCGCGATCGGTCAGCAGGCATTTCACCCCCGCGACCTCGGGGCGGCGCACGAACCAGTACCCCCGCAGGGCGGCGTAGGCGCTGCGGTAGGCGAGGCGCATGAGGGGGACCGGAAGCCGCACGCGCCGAGGGTACGAGGTCAAGGGGCGGCTGGTGACCGGGGCGGGGTCCGCGCACCGGCGGGTGGCGAAACGCCGATCCTCTCGCTTTGCCGGCGATCTCCTATCATTGCCCGCGGGCCGCGCGCCTGTCGCGCGGCTTGTGTATGCCATGAAGACCTACGTCGCAACACCCGCGGACAGGGAGCGCAACTGGCTCCTCGTCGATGCTGCCGGCCAAACGCTCGGCAGGCTCGCGACCCAGATCGCGGACGCCCTGCGCGGCAAGCGAAAGCCGACCTACACCCCGCACGTCGACACCGGCGACTTCGTCATCGTCGTCAACGCGGAGAAGATCACGGTCACCGGCAACAAGCGCTCGGACAAGCGCTACTACCGCCATTCCGGCTACCCCGGCGGGTTGCGGTCGCGGACGTTTGCGGAGATGCTCGAGCGCCGCCCCGAGGAGATCATCCGGCTCGCGGTCAAGGGCATGATGCCGCGGAACCGGTTGGCGCGTAAGCAGCTGACCAAACTGAAGGTGTACGCCGGGCCTGAGCACCCGCACGCCGCACAGCAGCCTCAACCAATGGAGATCGAGCAGTGAGCGACCAGCGCGACGACGAGCCGCGGGAGGAGCCCGCCCCCCAGGAGCAGCAGGCGCCGGAGGAGGAGCAGCCCGCTGCCGAGGCCAGCGGCGAGGACGCGCCGACCGGCGACGCCGCGGTAGAGGCGCAGGTCCAGCCCGCTGGGGAGGCTGCGGCCCCCGCCGAGGAACCCGCGGCGGAGGCCGAGACTCCCGAAGAGCCACCGGCGGAGGCCGAGGCTCCCGAGGAGGCCGCAGGCGAGGCCGAGGCGCCCGAGGAGGCCGCAGGGGAGGCCGAGACTCCGGAAC
>CATPBV010000030.1 GCA_955652345.1 uncultured Solirubrobacteraceae bacterium
CCGGGAACCGGTAAGACGATGATCTCCAAAGCGATCGCAACCACCTTCAACTGCCCGTTCGTCACGATCCCCGGCTCGGGATTCGCGGGCATGTTCATCGGCATGGACGCGCTGACCGTCCAGTTCCTCGCGCACAAGGCACGCAAGCTCGCGCGCAAGTGGGGCGGTCAGTGCATCGTGTTCATCGACGAGATCGACGCGGTCGGGACGAGGCGCCAGTCACTTGGCGCCGGCGGCACCTCAGCACAGCCGGCCTCGATCAACGACGTGTGCTTCTTCGGGCCGAGCGGATCGCTGACCTCGACGGGCGATCTGATCATCGAGTCGCGCGCGTGGCGCGAGCGACTGTTCGCGGCTCGCGCCGAGCCCCAGCTCACCGGGTACTCAACGTTCATGGAGCGAGTGGCGCAGCGGATTCAGCGCTTCTATCCAGGGTTCGGGATGGGGGGCGGCGGCGGTGGCCAGGCACTCAACCAGCTGCTGGTCGTGATGGACGGGATCGACGAGCCCCCGATCTTCAAGAAGTTCTTCACGAACCGGCTGAACACATTCCTCGATGCGATGTTCGTGATCCCGCGAAAGCTCGGCAAGCTGTCAATGCGCCTGCGCACTCCGGGGCCGCGTCCCGAGCAGATCTACTTCATCGGCGCCTGCAACGTGCCGATCGAGGTGCTCGACCCGGCGCTGATCCGCCCGGGACGGATGGGACGCCACATCTGGTTCCGAACCCCGACCAAGGATGATCGGATCGACATCTTCGATCTCTACCTGAACAAGGTGGCGCATCAGCCGGATCTCGACACCGAGCGCCGGCGCGACGAGCTGGCCCGCATCACCAGTGGCTACTCGCCGGCGATGATCGAGCAGTGCTGCTCGATGGCGCTGACCCTCGCGCACTCCGAGGGCCGCCGTGAGTTCGGCTGGCTCGACATTGTCGAGGCGATGACGACAGTCGAGACCGGCACGGCGCAGAACATCGACTACGTCCCCGAGGAGACGCGCGCGGTTGCGGTCCACGAGGCCGGCCATGCAGCGGCGGGACACGTGTTCCTCGAGAAGGACGTGCTGTCCACGCGGCTCTCGATCCGCAAGCGCGGCGGTTCGCTCGGCCACTACCAGGGCATGGAGAAGGACGAGCGCTTCTCGCACTTCCGCGGGCGGGTCCTCGGAAGCTTGATCGTGACGCTCGGGGCGATGGCGGCCGAGCACGTGTTCTATGGCGAGAACTCTCAGGGAGTCAGCGGCGACGTGCAGACCGCGACCTGGATGGCGGGGACGATGGTGGGCGTGTGGGGAATGGGACCCGACCCGGTCCACATGCACCTCAGTCAGGACGACGCCGACGAGCTCGAGCGGGTGATGGACCGCCTCGAGCGGATCGGCTCGGCGATCATGAACCGGGCGAGCAGCGCCGGCGGCCCGTTCGGCGGCGGCGATCCGATCGCGGCGGTGCTCGGGGATCGCGACAAGCGCCGTGCCGCCGCACAGCTCTTGGGGCAGGCGTACGTGACCGCCTACGCGCTGATGGCGGCCAACCGCGAGCCGCTCGAGCGGATCGCTGATGCGCTGGTGCAGCGCAAGGAGATATACGGCGATGAGGTAACCGAGCTGCTTGGCAGCGTTGGACTTCAGCGCCCCTCGCTGGAACTCATGGACGAGACCACGTGGCCGAAGGTGTGAGCAATCAGGAGTCGATGATGCACTCGAGCGGCGAGCACGCCGCGCCGGTGCCCGTGAGTGCAGCCTCCAGCGAGCGCCGCAGCAAATCCGCGCGGCGCCGGTCGGGCTCGCCTCATTCGCGCAAGTTCATGATCGCGACCGCGGCGCTCGTCGGCGTCGCGATCGGCGCCGTGGCAATCGCCGTCATCGTGTTGCTCAGCCCTCATGAGAGCGCCAGCTCGTCAATCTGGTCGCAGTGGCGTCCTGTAGACAACGGCCTCGCCGGTGAGCGCGAGATCGCAGCCCAGGTCGCGCCTTTCTATCGCGCCACCCTCCCGAGCCAGCTCGCCGTGGTCACCGTGCAGAACATCCCATCATCGACCTCCGGAAGTCCCAGCACCACCCAGCTCGCGCTCCGCGACCCCACCACAGGGACCCTCGCGGGCGTCGCGGGCAACAGCGCGGTGTACAACCTCTGCGGCCTGGGGCCGAGCTGCACGGTCCCCGGAGCGCCGTCGCACGCGCGGCTTCTCCTGCTGCAGCGCGAGGCCCTCGAGCTCGCGCTGTACACGTTCAAGTACATAGATCAGGTCCAGAACGTGGTGGTGGCCCTGCCGCCGGGACGGGCGACGATCAGCTCAACCGTTCTCTCCGCCTCGCCGCGCAAGGCGACGACCACGACGGTCGATCTGGCCGTTGTGTTCTCGCGTCAGGGCCTCACACACTTCACCTCACGGCCGCTGAACCAGACGCTCCCGGAGCAGCTCCCTCCGACCGTCGATCAGATGCTGAGTGCTCCTGAGGCCGAGCTCGTCAACGTTATCGCTGCGCAGGCCCTGTTCCAGCAGCAAGTGGTGCAGACGCAGGACGGCAGCACCGTGCTGGTCCTCAAAGCGGTCCCGCCGCAGTAGCCCGGCGCAGCCTCTGCCCGCTGGTCTACCGCGTGAGCTCCTCGAGCGCGAGCACGAACGAGCGGTAGGGCAGGCCGGTCACCTGCTGGAGGGCGAGCTCGCAGGTGCGGTTGCTCGACAGGCAGGCGTCGAACTCTCTACCTTCGAGCTCGCGAGCGACATCTCGCAGCGCAGAGCGCGGCAGCTCCGGATGAATCCAGCCGCGGTCGCCGGCCATTCCGCAGCAACCGCCCGAGGCCGGAACCACGACGTCGTCGGCGATCCGCCCCACGACAGCGCTGAGCTTGGATGACAGCGCGAGTTGCTCGGCCGAGCAGTTGCAGTGCACCACCGCACTCCTGAGCCTTCGGGTGATCTCGAGGCGATCGATCAGCCGATCGTGTACCCAGCTGAGCGAGTCGATCACCTCGACGCCTCGGGCGGCGTGATCGATCAACTGGTGCGCGCACGATGTGGCATCGGTCACGACCGGGAGCCGTCCGCCGTCGCTCCAGCGCTCGAGTGCGGTGTGGGTCCGTCCGAGCATCAGCTGGTGGCCGGGCTCGTAGCCTTTCGAGCTCCACGGCAGGCCGCAGCAGTGACCGGCGACGCCCGGGGGGATCCACAGCGGCATCCCGGCGCGGCGGGAGACCGCCACCAGGGCCTCGGGGACCGTCGGATGCGCGGCGACCCCAGGCGGGTTGCCGAGAATCCGGTTCGGACACGCTGGGAGGTACAACGCGGCTGCTCCCTCACGGAGGGTGAAGGGCAACCCGGGCGGGGCGGCCACGGGCATCGTCTTGGTCCACTCCGGGACGAGCTCGGTACCGCCACGTTTTCGCAGGGCTCGCGCCGCGGCTGACAGCGCCTCGGTGCCAAGCAGGCTCTCGGACGCATGCGCGATCCGGAGCGAACCGCGAGCCACCCGCTCGAGCTGGCCGAAGTGCCGAGCCACTGCAAGCGCCGCGCGCTGCGCTCGCCTCGAGTGCTGGCGCGCGCGAAGCCGCTTGACGAGCTCGCCGGTGTCGATCGCGACGGGGCACGCTCGCTTGCAGGAACCGTCGGCGGCGCAGGTCTGCACGGCCTCGTAGTCGTACTGCTCGGCAAGCGCCTTCTGGACCGGGGAGCCGGGGGCCTGACGGGCCATCTCGCGGCGGATCACGATCCGCTGCCGCGGCGTCGTGGTCACGTTTCGCGACGGGCACACCGGCTCGCAGAATCCGCACTCGATGCACTTGGTGACCTCGTCCTCGATCGGGGGCGCCGACTTCAGGTGGCGGAGATGCACCTGTGGATCGCGGTTGAGCACCACCCCCGGCGCGAGGATCCCAGCCGGGTCGGCGAGCCGCTTGATCCGCCACATCAACTCGGTCGCCGTCTCTCCCCACTCGCGCTCCACGAAAGGCGCCATGTTCAGCCCGGTGCCGTGCTCGGCCTTCAGCGATCCGTCGTACTTCTCGACGACAAGCGCGACGAGCTCGTGCATGAACCTGTCGTAGCGATCTAGGTCGGCCTGCTCGCCGAGGTTCGGGGTGAGCAGGAAATGGAGGTTCCCGGCCGAGGCGTGGCCGGCGAGGCCTGGCAGGAACCCGTGCTCACGCAGCAGCTGTTGGAGGTCCTTCGCCGCGTCGGCCACGCGCGCGGGCTCGAAGCAGACGTCCTCCATGATCAGCGAGATCCCTTCTGGGCGCATCGCGGCAAAGAGCCCATGCATCCCCTCGCGGACGTGCCACAGCATCGCGATCTCGGCCGGATCGCGCGTGAACCGCGGCGGCTCGATCGGATCGCCGGCTCGGAGGATCTCGAGCGCCGTGCGTTCGGGTTCGTCGAGCAGACCATCGTCGTCGGCTCGGAACTCGGTCAGGAGCGCCGCCGA
>CATPBV010000031.1 GCA_955652345.1 uncultured Solirubrobacteraceae bacterium
CAGCTGGGTGATACCCAGCGCCAGTGAGTTGTTGACGGAATGCAGCACCATGCAGGGATAAAGCGAACGGGTGCGCCACCGCAGAAGGCACAGCGTGAAGCCCAACAGCCCGAGGGGAACCAGGAACTGAGGGTTGGCCGACCCCGTGTGTGCCAGCCCGAACAGGATCCCGGTCAGTACGGCTGCGACCCATGGCCCCAAGTATCGGCCAGCCACGACAATTCTCAAGCGCCGCAGCGCGCCGAAGATGAACCCGCGGAAGAAGAACTCCTCCGCGATCGGCGCGATCACGCACACGAACACGGTCGCCGCGACCAGCGCCGCGGTGCTTTTGCTGATGCCGAGCTCGCTGGGCAGCCGGTCCGAGCCGTGCAGCCTGACAAGCGATGCGTAGAGCGCGGTGACGATGTAGTAGCCGACGCCGGCGAGCAGCACGCCGGCCACGGTGACGCGCAGACGGACCGGGCGATAGCCGAAGTCCTCAGGCCGTGGCCGGCTCCGCAGGCGAGAGAAATAGAGCGCGGCGGCGACGAACGCAAGGTCGAACACGAGGTCGCTGATCAGGCTCACAGCGGGCGTTGGGTGCTTCAGGCTCGAGCCGCCGAGCGACCCGAACAGGGCCACGAACACCGCCCCGACGAACCCCAGGACGAATCCGACACCCACGGCGGCGGGCGCGGTCCAGGCGGGCCAGGGCGGCTCGTCGTCCCGGCGCGACTCGACGGGCGGCGGATCACCGCCGCTTCGTGGTCGAGGCTGTGGCGGCTCGTCGAGCTCGCCGCCGTTCACGCCCGGCGGAGGCACGCTTTCCATGGCTTAGTGCTGCCCGCCGTAAATTCCGTTGCACAAAGAGGTGACCCTGGCGGATGACTGGCAAGGACGCAGGAGGCGACGCGCAGCAGAGCTACGCGAGCCGACGAGGACGAAGCCAGGCGCTGCCAGGGGCGACTCGACTGTGACGGAATTTATGGTGGGTAGCACGTACGCAGAGGTTAGGGTCGTCAGAGCTCCAGCAGGCTCGCGACGACGCGGGTGCCTTGCGGTCCGGGCTTGCCGTCGCGGGAGATGAGCACCGGCTCGATTCCCGCGGCGCGGGCGCCGGCGACATCCTCCTCGACGCTGTCTCCGATGTGGATCGCCTCGCCGGCGCCCACCCCCGCCATCGCCAGGGCGCGTTCGAAGATCCTCGCGGACGGTTTGCGGACGCCGGCCTCGGCCGAGGTCAAGACGCCATCGAGCAGCGGCCGTAGCCCCAGGCGCTGCAAGACGTCGTGCAGCGACACGTCCCAGTTGCTCACGACGACGAGCGTCTGACCTCGCTCACGGGCTCGCTCGAGCGCGGGCACGGCGTCCGGATAAGGGGTGAACCGAAGCGATGCGAGCAAGGCGTGCTCCAGCTTCACTCCGTCAGCGCCCGACAGCTCGGCGCTGGGCGGTAGCGCGCTGCGGAGAGCCTCCGCGCACTTCCGATGCAGCTCCGCAAGCGTCTGTGCGTCGCGCCCGTCATCGAGGTGGGCGCGGTAGTAGGCGATCTCGGCGGCGATCGCGCGCTCTGCCTGTGACTCGGTGACGGCGATCCGGAGCCTTTCCCGTAGCGCCATGACCAACAGGGGCGCGGGCGGGTCGAGGGCGACCAGCGTGCCGAGGCAGTCGAGGAGGATCGCCGCGGGGTGCCGGAAAGAGCAGGTCACCGGCAAAGGTTTTCAGAGGACCTGCGCGGGCAAGACAGAAACCTCTCGACAGATAAACTGGATCCCCTGCAGTCGGGCCGGGAACTGGGGGCGCCACGCGCGGTGGCGCCGTCCGGCCACCACACGATGAGCCGTCGAGAACGACACAAGCGCAGGACGCGCAATCGCGGTCATCCGCTGAGAAAGGTGATCGCGGTGGCAGGGCTGCTCGTCACGTGCGCCATCGTGATCGCTGCGCTCGCGGCGGTGGGATGGGTGGTCGCGGTTGCCCGGTCGGCGGGCACCCTCAGCCACCTAAATGCGCGGTGGGCCCATCCGCCGACCGAGATCTTCGCCTCCGACGGCACCCTCCTCGGATACGTGCAATCGGACACTGTATTCAGCTACGTACCCGGCAACAGGATTCCCGCCCGGATGAAGGAGGCGATCGTCGCGATCGAGGATCGTCGCTTCTGGCAGCATGGCGCGCTCGATTACCAGGGGATCCTCCGCGCTGGAATCAAGGACGTGTTCTCGGGTGGGACCGGGATCCAGGGCGCATCGACTTTGACGATGCAGCTCGTCGACAACGTCTACATGCCCGCGAGGTTCAGGAAACGCCGCGGCCTCACATTGACCGCGTTGCAGTACAAGATCACCCAGGCGGAGTACGCGATCCAGCTGGCCAAGCTTCACGGCAAGGAGTGGATCCTCGACAACTACGCCAACGACGTTCCGTTCGGCAACGTCAACGGCGAGGAGGCGATCGGCGTCGGCGCAGCGGCGCAGAGCTTCTTCGACAAGCCGATCTGGAAGCTCAACCTTGCGCAGATGTCGCTGCTGGCCGGGCTTCCGCAATCGCCGTCGTTCTACAACCCGTTCCACAACCCGAACGGCGCCAAGCGACGCCGCCATGCCGTGCTGCAGGCGATGGTCAGCTCGCACTACATCTCGCAGGCTCTCGCCGACGCGGTCGACCAGCAGCCGCTCCAGCTCAGAACCAACAGCACTTACCTCGCCCACCGGGAGCCGTTCGTGTTCGACTATGTGCTTCAGCAGCTCGCCTACAAGTTCTGCCCGCAGCACCCAGATCCGCTCAGGTGCAAGGCCGTCAACGACGGCGGCCTGAAGGTCTACACCACGATCAACCTCCGTATGCAACAGCTGGCGCGCGACGCGATTTTGTCCAACCACATGGGCGGCACGATCATCAACGCTCAGCCGGGAGCAGCGCTCGCCAGCGTCGATCCCAACAACGGTCACATCCTCGCGCTCGCTCAGTCCTCGCCCTACGGAAGCGCCCGTGGGACTCAGACCAACTTCGACTATCCGGTGAACGCCCACCGGCAGTCGGGATCCTCGTTCAAGGTGTTCGCGCTGATGACGCTGATCCACGCCTACGACGGCGATCCGAATCAGACGATGTACACCTCGAGGCCGCTGCCGGCCGGGTGGCTGCCGAGCGCCCCAACCTGGGAGGTCCACACGGCGGAGCAGAGCTACGCGGGCTCGATGACGCTCACGAAGGCGACGATCCTCTCGGACAACACCGTGTTCGCCCAGCTGTCTGCGGACCTCAACGACCAGTTCACCGCTGGAGGCCGGGACAAGCTGGATCAGATTGCGAATGCCATGGGAATATCAGCAACGACCCTGCACGGTAATCCGTCCGAAGTGCTCGGCGGACTCAGCCCCGGCGTGACGCCGCTGGATATGGCGGACGCATCCGCAACCATCGCCAACGGTGGATGGCACATCCCGCCGACGATCTTCGACCACATCGTGTTCCCCGACGGCAAGACCGTCAGCTATGCCAATCCCCCGCGCACCAAGGTCTTCACCGACGGCGAGACCGCGGCCGCGATAGCGGTGCTGAAGCAGGTTATGACGAGCGGCACCGGCACCCCCGCTTACTACGGATGCCCCGCGGCGGGCAAGACCGGGACCGCGAACAACCAGGACAACGCGTGGTTCGTCGGCTTCACTCCGAAATTCTCGACCGCCGTGTGGGTCGGGTATCCAAACGGCAACTACTCGATGGCTTCCTTCCCCTATGGGGGCGGGTTCGGCGGGCCCACCGCAGGCCCGATCTGGCGCGACTTCATGATCAAGGCGAGACACGGGTACTGCGGCGACTGGCCAGCACCGACGACGCCGTGGTCGGGTGTGCCTTTCGTCGGGCCGCATTCGACGGCCAAGCTCCCGCCCCCTCCGAAGGACACGAAAAGCGGAAAGCCCGGCAACCAGTACAACAACGGCACCCTCTACGCCCCGGGGGTCCAGCCGCCCGGACAGAGCGGCGGCACCGGCATCACCCCGGGCGGCGGTAGCGGCCACGGCGGGGGCGGTGGTGGCCACGGCGGCGGTGGCCACGGCGGCGGCAGCGGACACTAACCAGCCGACTCGGAAATCCGCTTCCCCGCCGGTTAGCTTGCTGCAAGAAAGGTCTCAATGAGCCGGTGACGCGCGCGCCGGCGCCCGAGGCAGTCCGGCCGCCGTAGACTGCGTCGCCGCATTCGGGCCGGGATTGCGCGCGCCACGTGCGGTGGCGCCGTCCGGCCACCACACGATGAGCCGTCGAGAACGACACAGGCGCAGGACGCGCAATCGCGGTCATCCTCTGAGGAGGGTGATCACCGTCGCGGCGCTGCTCGCGGTCTGTGGTGCGGTGATCGGCGCGCTCGCGGCCGTTGGTTGGGTCGTCGCGGTCGCCCAATCAGCACCCAACCTAAGCGAGCTCACGCCGCGCTACCCCCATCCGCCTACCGAGATCTTCGCCTCCGACGGCACGCTCCTCGGATATGTCCAATCAGACACCGTGTTCAGCTACGTGCCGGGCAACGTGATTCCGCAACGCATGAAGGAGGCCATCGTCGCGATCGAGGACCGTCGCTTCTGGCAACACGGCGCGCTCGACTACCAGGGAATACTGCGCGCCGGAATCAAGGACGTGTTCTCGGGTGGGACCGGGATCCAGGGCGCATCGACGTTGACGATGCAGCTCGTCGACAACGTCTACATGCCCGCGCGGTTCAGGGGACCACGCGGCCTCACATTGACGGCCTTGCAGTACAAGATCACCCAGGCGAAGCTTGCGATCCAGCTGGCCAAGCTTCACAGCAAGGAGTGGATCCTCGACAACTACATAAACGACGTGCCGTTCGGCAACGTCAACGGTGAGAACGCCGTCGGCGTGGGCGCCGCCGCGTGGAGCTTCTTCGACAAGCCCGTGTGGAAGCTCAACCTCGCCCAGATGTCGCTGCTGGCCGGGCTTCCGCAATCGCCGTCGTTCTACAACCCGTTCCACAACCCGAACGGCGCCAAGCAACGCCGCCATGCCGTGCTGCAGGCGATGGTCAGCTCGCACTACATCTCGCAGGCTCTCGCCGACGCGGTCGACCAGCAGCCGCTCCAGCTGAGAACCAACAGCACGTACCTCGCCCACCAGGAGCCGTTCGTCTTCGACTACGTGCTCCAGCAGCTCGCCTATAAGTTCTGCCCGCGGCACCCCGACCCGCTCAAGTGCTCACCGGTCAAGAACGGCGGGTTGAAGGTCTACACCACGATCAACCTGCGGATGCAGGATCTGGCGCGTGCCGCGATCCTGGCGCATCAGGGCGGGACGATCCTCAAGAACCAGCCAGGCGCGGCGCTCGCGACCGTAGATCCGAGCAACGGCCACATTCTCGCGCTCGCGCAATCCGCGCCATATGGCGCACACAAGCTGACGCAGACGAACTTCGACTATCCGGTGAACGCCCATCGCCAGCCGGGTTCGTCGTTCAAGGTGTTCGCGCTGATGACGCTGATCCACGCCTATAACGGCGACCCGAGCCAGACGTATTACACGTCCCAATTCCTCCCGGCCGGATGGCTTCCCGCAGATCCGACCTGGAGCGTCCACACTGCGGAGGGGAGCTACGCCGGTCGCATCAACCTAACCCAGGCGACGATCGCCTCCGACAACACCGTCTTTGTTCAGCTCGCGGCGGACCTTGGGTGGGCCAAGATCGACCAGATCGCGCATGCGATGGGCATCACCTCATATCTCGCGGGCAACCCGTCCGAGGTCATCGGCGGTATTTCTCCGGGCGTGACGCCGCTCGAGATGGCCGACGGGTACGCAACCATCGCGAGCGGCGGGACGCACATCCCGGCAACGATCCTCGACCACATCGTGCTCCCGGACGGGAAGACCGTGAGCTACGGCAACCTTCCGCGCACCAGGGTCTTCACGGACGGCGAGACCGCCGCCGCGATCAACATTCTCAAGCAGGTGATCACGGGCGGAACCGGCTCCCCGTATACGTACTACGGGTGTCCTGCGGCGGGCAAGACCGGCACCGCAAACAACGAGGACAACGCCTGGTTCGTGGGGTTCACTCCCAAGCTCTCAACCGCCGTGTGGGTCGGATATCCACAAGGCAACATCACCATGGCGGGTCGGGTTGGGAGCGGGTTCGGGGGCCCCACTGCTGGCCCGATCTGGCACGACTTCATGGCGAAGGCGAGCGGCGGGTACTGCGGCGACTGGCCAGCGCCGACGACCGCATGGTCAGGCGTCCCCTTCGTCGGCCCGCATTCCACCGCCAAGGCCCCGCCGCCGCCGAAGAAGAAGGACAAGCA
>CATPBV010000032.1 GCA_955652345.1 uncultured Solirubrobacteraceae bacterium
ATTCGTCACGAAGCTTCGCGAACACGACTGACGCAGCCGCGAACTGCCCACCCACGGCCGCAGCGTCGCCAACGCGATCGTCAGGTGCTCGCCGCAGCTGCCAGCGAATGCGATCGTCGCAGCGTCGAGGTCGGCGTTATCGCATTGATGGCGGCGCAGTCGTCCGGCGGAGGCGCGCCCGGCGCGCTGCTTCCCTATGTAGCGATGTGGCTTTTGCGCTCACGCGCGGCCGGCACGTTGAGGGACGCGAGAACCTGCCCGGCTGCGAGATGTCCGCTCTCGATCGCGCCTTCCATCCAAAATGACCGGAATACGGATGGCGCCATGTCCGACCCCGCGAAAAATACGCGTCCCTCCGGGACATTCATGATGCGCGGGAAGGCGTGAGCGCGTCCAGGGGCCTCGATTCGGTAGGTGCCGTCGAACCACGGATCCCGGTTCCAGTCGTGAGCGTCGCTCGCAATCACACGCCCTTCGGGGAAGTAGAACTCGATCGCCTCTTGGGCCGTTTCGAGACTCGTCGGGTCAGGGTCGGACAGACCTTGACACCCAAATCCGCTCAGCAGCCAGGCACCGTCAGCAAGCTCGCGAACCGTGACGATCATCTGGAGAGGACCGGGGCCCAGGCACAACGGTCTCGGCGGGATACCTTCGACGACCATGCTGATCTTGTAACCGCGCCCGACGTGATTCTCTGCTGTCGCGGCGCGCTTCTCCTCTGAGAGGCGTGGAAGGAACTCGATTCGCCGGATCACGTTGCTGGGCACCGCCACGACGCACGCCGAGCCTGAGACCACGCCACCCGACGCCGTGGTCACGGTTACGCCGCTCGCCCCCTGCGTGACGTGCGTAACAGGGCTCGACAGGCGGAGCTCCAGTGCAGACGTCTCGATCATGGTCGTGATGAGGTCAGCTGTACCGTTGGCGAACTTTTCGGTGAGGCCGCCAAACATCGCGTACGGACTGCTACCAAAGGCCGCGAGTTGCTCAAGAGGCCGAAGCATCGACACCGCTTCTGGAGGCGCACAACAGTGCGCGGCGATCATCGAATACAGGAGGTCGGTCGTCGCCCGCGGTAGCTCAAGCGGCGCAAAGAACTGGTCAGTCGAGATATCCAGATCGGCTACCGGCTGGTCATAAACGGGGATCGCAGCAGAGATGCGTCGCGCCGCATCATAAAGTCGAAACCATGCGCTCTCGAGCTTGCCGAGCTCCGCGGCCGGGATGGGTAGCGTCGTCCGCCTCTCTCCCCCCGTAAAGAACGTGACACTCTCCGGCGGAACGTCAGCCACAGTCCCGATGTCATAGCGCTGAATCTCGCGACGCATGTTGTGGCTGACAGTCTGATTGATCCACTGTGCGCCATGCTCGACCAGCTCGTCGCGCCCGCTAAACAAGGAAGTATAGGCCCGGCCTCCGACCCGCTCACTCGCCTCCAGAACAAGGACGGACAGTCCGCGGTCGCACATGTCTCGGGCGGCCGTTATCCCTGCGTACCCGGCACCAGCCACTACCACGTCAAAGTCTGTCTCGGGCATGTAGACGCGCCCTCCCGCGTCGGCGTTTCACGGTCGAACTCTGCAGCATCAGTAGTGCGTGACATTGTACGAGCTCAGGCTCGGCAGGGGACAGCCTCGCTGAGCTGTGCCCGGCCCACGGCCGCGCTGGCTTGGTCGCGTTGATC
The DNA here is from genome assembly GCA_955652345.1 of uncultured Solirubrobacteraceae bacterium. Classification (GTDB taxonomy): domain Bacteria; phylum Actinomycetota; class Thermoleophilia; order Solirubrobacterales; family Solirubrobacteraceae; genus Palsa-465. Next base: position 1,685 of record CATPBV010000032.1, read on the forward strand.
GAGTCGGGGAGGGAGGCGTGCTTGACGTGGAGCGGTGGGCTGAGTTGCGACGCGAGCATTTCGTTCGTCAGGTCCCGATCAAGGAGCTCGCTCGGCGGTATGGGGTGGATCGCAACACGCTCCGAGAGGTCCGGCCGTTGTCGTGATGCAGACGTCGAGCGGCCCGAAGATCACGAGTATGGTTATGCGACCGCGCAGTCGCCTTGGATGCCACACGAGGCGGTCATTCCCAGCAAGGTCAGGCTCGTTCTGGCAGGCACTCGCAACGTCCGATCGCGCTAGTTCGGCACTCCAGCTGCATGATCGCTTTCGCCTCGCCGCTGGTCGAACAGCGGCGCCTGCATTGGCGACATTCCAAGCGCTCTGCGTGGGCTTCACCCCGGCCGCCAGCGCTTCCGGTCTGCTATCGAGTGCGTTTGCGCAGATTCCCCGGACTCGCGGATGACGTCGAGACCTCCTGGTCGTCCGAAGCAGCAGCGCATCGCCCTCGACCGCTTGGCTGTAATCAGGCGTCTCCGGGCTTAACCCTTGGGTCGATTCGTTACCTGAGAAATCCGCCTGCTCTAAGTACGCTGTCCCGAACTCGTATCTCCGTCTCGGCTTGAGGATGGATACCAACGCGGACGCGGGCGATCTCGCGCATCTGTGCGTAGGAGATGACTGACAGGGTGTCCCCGTTATTACCCTTCACGTGGGGACGGTTCAGACCCGTAGGGCCGCGCGATATAACGAAGCAGTACCGGCCGTCGAGGCTGGTTAGCGCCTCGGCGGGCGCGGAGCCAACCGGGATGATCTTGGTAGCCCTTCGGTGGCCCAGCGGGACAAGCGCGACGTAGTCCGAGATCGTGGCTGCGTCGCAGACGATCCGCCCCTCGTCCGAGACCGCGATGCCGTGATGGGCAGCCTGGTTGGGGTAGTCCCGGGGAGCCAACTTCTTTGCCTTTCCCCTCAGCGGCAGCTTTATCGTCCCCGTCGTCCGTCCCGTCCTGAGATCGAACGTGACAAATCCATTCAGGTAGGAGAGCTGTAGCACGAGTTCGTGGCTGTGCAGAACGAACGCGAACGGTCGCACACCTGCATCAAACCGGTAGGCGTGAACCACCCGCAGCGTGTACACGTTGGCGATCGTGAGCTGATGCAGGCTGTTGTCGTGTCCGTAGGGCAGCAGTTGATCGCCAAGACTGCCTGAGTAGACGTACCTGCCGTCAGGTGAGACCTCTAGTACGTGCGGCCAATCGCCAGCCTGGTACGAGGCCTCAATTCGCCCCGTCGCTGCGTTGAGCGCGTACACCTTGGTGCCCGGCAGCACCGACACGAACAATCGCCTCCCGTCGGGCGTGACCGCGAGGTGGTCGGCGCGGAGCCCGGGCATCTGCGTCCGCCACAGCTCCCGTCGCGTGGCCAGCGAGAACGCCGCCACGTCGCCGAGATAGCCGCGCGAGACGTAGATCGTGTTCCCGGTCGGCGAGGCCTGTACCTCCTGCGCGAAGTTGACCTCGCCGCGGCTCTGGATCAGAGCCGGATAGATCGCGCGCTGCGCCGGGTCGACCGGTGTCCTGCCTTCGGGAATCACATTCAGCGGCCTCCCTAACTCCCGGAACGTGCGCGCGTCCAACACATCGACCGTGCCGTCGTAGCTATTGGCGATCAACAACACCGCCCGCGTACGCGGGCGCACGTTGGCGCGCGCGAAGCCAAGGATCAGTGAGCAGCTGAGTGCGAACAGAACCAACGCCATACCGAACGGCGGGGCAAGACGCTTGTAGGACCCAACCAACACAGACAAATCACGCTAACAGGACCTGAACCGCGAGCGGCCGGTTACATCGCTGACCGTCTGGTACCGGCCGACCCCCCAGTGCCCCGGCTCATAGTCATCGAACCGGCGTGACGTCTGCTTCGCTGCCGCCCGCGGACGCGCTGAACCGTCCTAGTGGTACAACGGGCGCCTCGGTCGGGCGTTCCCACAAGCAAGCGATCCAGAAACTCCCTGCTAATCGCCACTTTCTACAGAGGGTGAGCGAGGGGACTCGAACCCCCGACCGCCTGGACCACAACCAGGAGCTCTACCAGCTGAGCTACGCCCACCGTGTGCCCGACGGAATCTAGCAGTGGCAGGCCAGGCTCAATGGTCGCGACTACTTGTCCGGAGGCTCCGCCGAAGGCGCAGGAGATGCGCTGCTGGCCGCTGCGACGGCGGACTCCGGGGCGACCGGTTCTGCCACGAATCGCAAGGCAAGAGCTGCCGTGTCGTCGACCTGTGGGCCCGCCTGGAAATCCGTGAGCGCTTTGTCGAGGCGGTCAAGCAGCTCGTCGGCCGCAAGTGGACCGCACTGCGCCATCTCCTGCGCGAGCCGCCGCTCCCCGAACCGCCCGATGGGCCCGACGGTGTCCGTGACTCCATCCGTGTACAGGAGCAAGACGTCGCCAGGGCGTAACACGACCGCCTCCGTTGGCCATTCTGCATCCTCAAACGCGCCCAGCACGGGTCCCGTTCTGCCAAGCGTGCGCACGCCTTCGTCGGTTAGGAGCATCGGCAGAGGATGCCCCGCGGATGCAAGCATTATCCGGTCGTCCTCGATCCGGATGCACAGCGCGCTGCACAGCGACAGAGGCCGCTGCTGACGAAGAGCCGCGTCCAGCCGCGCGAAGATCCGCGCCGGGTCGGGGAGATGCTCGCCGACGAATCTCGCGCCGTGGCGCACGAGCGAGGTCATGGCGGCGGCCTCGACCCCCTTGCCGGTGACGTCGCCGATCAGCATCATCCAGCCGCGCTCCCAGCGGAATGCATCGTAGAAATCGCCGCCAACCTCCACCTCGCCTCCGGCGCGAGCGGGCCGGTAGAGCGCGGCGATCTCCCACCCCGCGATCTCGGGAAGCGCCTCGGGCAGCAGGCTCTGCTGGAGCGTCGTCGCGATCTGCGAACGCCGGGTGTAGAGACGGGCGTTCTCGACCGCGACGGCTGCCCGCGCGGCAATCTGCTCCGCGAACCGCAGGTCGTCCTCGGTGAAGCGCCTGCCTGACTCGGCCATCACGAGAGACATGCCTCCGACCGTCCGAGCCCCCGCTCGCATTGGCACGAGCACGACCGAGCGCATCTGTAGCTCGCGCAGTGCCTCGAGGTGCTCGGTGCTCCGCGCTGCCCCCTGGAGCATCTCGTCGGTGATCTCTCCAATGAGCGCGGGGACGCCGGTCTGCACCACTTCGCGCAGCCCTTCGGGCAGCGCGCGCGGATCGGGGTCGAACTCACGCAGACGTTCGGCAAGTGCCTGCTTCGCCGGGTCGGGGTGGGCGGCGACGACCTGCTGCCGGAGGCCCTGCTCGTCGAGCAGCTCCACCACGCACCAGTCCGAGATCTCCGGTACGGCGAGCCAGGCGACGTTACGCAGCGTCTCCTCGTAGTCCAGCGACGACGCCAGGATCTCACCTGCGCGGGAGAGGAAGTTCGTCTGGATCTCCACACGCTTCGACGCGGTCACGTCCTCGATGATCGTCACCGCGGCCTCGACGTTGCCGTCCTGGTCATACAGCGGGGTCGCCTTCAGCAGCCGCCACTGCTCCTCCCCCGTCTCGTGCTCGAAGTAGTGGAGCAGCAACGGACTCGGTTCTTTTCCTCGGAGCAGACGCACCGATGGCAGATCCTCCATTCGCATCGGAGCTCCCGACTCGTAGGTCACGCGATAGCGATTGAACAGAGATTCCGGATCGGCTTCGCGGAACTCCTCAAGCGATGAGATTCCCATCGATTCGAGGGCCGCCCGGTTCGCGTACACCAGCTGCCCCGACCGGTGACGAATCGTGACCGCGTCTGCGAGCGCGCCGACGGTCGCCTGCATTCGCTGCTCGGCCTCGCGGAGCTCCCGTATCAGGCGTGCGTTCTGAATCGCAAGAGCCGCTCGCGATCCCACCATGCCTGCGAAGCGAAGGTCCTGCGAACCGTATCGGCGTCCGGACGGACCGACGGCTAGCACCAGGAGCGCAAGCATCCGATCTGCGGTACCCATGGGCGCGTAGATCGCCGAGCGAAGACCCCTCAAAGCCCCACCCGTCTCCCCTTGTGCAGTCAATGATGCGCGGTTTTCGGCCTCGAGCCCCTGGATGAGCTTGGGCGCGCTACGCGGAGCATCCTCCGCGACCGGGGTGAGCAGCCGTCCGCTGATTGGGCGCTCCAGGAGCTGCTGCTCGAGCCCCGGCTGAGCCCCCGCGAGGCGCGTTACGCAGCGGCGAAGCGTGCTGTCCTCCACCAGCAGGATCTCGCAGAAGTCGGCGACCGCCGGCACCAGGAGCTCCGCAAGGCGGCGCAGCGACTCCTCTACATCGGCGCGACCATCGGCGATCCCCGCGATCTCCCCGAGCAGCTCCATACGATCCTTGGCCTGCACCGCCTGCGTTCGCAGGACCGCACCGGCGACCGCAAGGGCCCCGCTGCCCGCGACCACACCAACGCGGTACAGATGCGTCGACGAGAAGAAGTAGTCGTCCCAAACGCCGCTAAGGACCGCCAGGAGCGTCGACAGCACGGCCACGACCGCGGTCCGCTCGCCACTCTCGACGAGGGCGACCACGAGAGGCGCGACGAGGTACGAGGTCGTCAGGATCCGGGCGTGCCCGAAAGCCCCATCGGTCAGGGATAGCGCTACGTCGACGGCGATCGCCGCCAGCACCCACCGGCTGACGAACCGCGCAAGCGCCTCGCGAAGGCCGACCGTCGATCGCATTGCCCCTAGGTTGAACCTGCGCGTCGAGTGATGTCTTGGAATGCTATTGATGGTTAGGCAGTCGGCGCCGGCTGCGGGATCCTCCGGGGGCGCCGGGTCTGGTGCCGTGCAGGCAGCTGTAGCTCGGTGCGAGCCCAGAGGTGCAGGAGCACTCCGGTCCACGTCCGGTACGGCCGCCACAGCTCGGCGATCTGCTCTACCGCCTGAGCTGAGGCCGTCCTTGCTCCGTATGCCTCCACGATCGCGAACCTGGTGATCTCGTCGTCGAGGAGGGCATCGATGGTCCCAGCGCCGCGATGCAGAATGCCCTTGGAGAAGAAGGCACCGATCCCGGGCAGCGTCTGGAGCTTGGCGAGCGCGTCGTCCTGCTGCATGGTTCGCAACGGCCCGCGGGCCAGCCATCCGTCCTGTGCCGCGTCCGCGATCGCGCGGAGGCGTGCTGTCTTGGTCTCGTTGATCCCGGGAAGCGCAACCGCGGCGAGCAGCTGACCCGGGGTTGGGAACGCATGGAAGGTCCCGCCATCGAGTCTGATTGAGGTGCCGAGCTCCTCGGCCAGCCGGGCTCGCATCGCGCGCGCCTGGCGAATCGAGATCCGGTGGCCGATCACGAATGCCGCTGCCGCCTCGTACGGAGAATGAAACAGCGTCGGACGAAGGTGCCGGTAGCGAACCTGCAGGCGCCCGATCACCGGATCACGGCTCCCTACCGCGGCCCAGCCCGAGGCGTCGACGTCGAGCGAGATCGCGGCGAGGGCCTGCTTCCACGCGGTGTCGGCCTGCGCTCCGTGACAACCGTGCACCTCGCCGGAGATCCGTCCATGCCTCGGCTGACGGAGCACAACCGCAGCGGCGTGCTCGAATCCCTCGAGCGGGACCGCCATCACGATCGCTTCGGGGTCGCCGGCCAAGGTCGGCCAACCCCCAAAGTAGCTGTTCTGATGAGCGAGATCGAACGGGCCGGACGGCTTGCAGGTGAAGGTGTGTGGTGTAGGATGTGAGTTCATACGTACAATGATAATACGTATACGTAGAAGATGCAAGCCGAGCATATACGCCCAGAGTCGAAGTTCGATCCGCCCGGCGGGGGCCTCGGGTACGCCCTGATGCAGACGGCCAACGCGTGGCGCTCTGAGCTCGCGATCGCGCTCGCTCCCGTCTCGGTCACGCCCCCGCAGTTCTTCGTCCTAGCCGCCCTCCTGCACGTGCAGAGTCGGGCTCGGCCCGGGCCCACGCAGAAGGAGCTCGCAGACCGCACGGGCATCGACGTCAACACCACTTCGCAGATCGTCCGCGGCCTGGAGCGGCGCGGAATCGTCCGCCGCCAACCGCATCCGCAAGACAGCCGGGCCGTTGCGCTGGGCCTCACGCAAGCCGGCGTGGAGCTCGCCCGCCAGTGCACGCGCGAGGCCAGGGCCCTCAACCGACGCTTCTTCGCGCCGGCCGACGCCGAACCCCTGCTTCATACGCTCGAGGAACTCACCACCAGATCGCGCGGCCGCCGCGTGCGGTAGCGGTGACGGTCGACGACGACCCGAGGTGCAGCGTGACCTCACTTGCTGCATATTCGAAAAGTTCAGTATTATCTGAACACAATGGACCAGCTTGCGATCGAGAGGTTCGTCGAGGAGCTTGGTGTGCTGCTCGAACTCGAGGCGGGTACGCCGCGGATGGTCGGTCGGGCTCTGGGTTGGCTGTTGGTGTGCGACCCGCCTGAGCAGAGCGCCGCTGAGCTGGCGGAGGTCCTGCAGGCGAGCAAGGGCTCGATCAGCACGGCAACGCGGGTGCTCCTGCGGATTGGGTTCATCGAGCGGGTGCGGTTTCGCGGCGAGCGGTTTGACCGCTTCCGAGCCCGGCCGGAGGCCTGGGACGAGTTCTTCTGGCGCCAGGAGCAGTTCATCGCGCCCCGCCGGGTCCTCAGGCTGGGCCTGGATGCACTGGCCGATGAGCCTCGTGCTCGCCGGGCGCGCCTCGAGGAGCTCGATTCGATCTACGCGTGGTGGGAGGAGCGGATGCCGCGGCTGCGGGAGGAGTACGTGCGTGACCGAGATCGGGCCCGGGGCCAGGGACAAGCGGGTGAGCAATGACGAGCGTCCCCGCGATCCAGGTGGAAGGGCTCCGCAAGAGCTTCGGGAAGGTGGTCGCGCTCGATGGGCTTGATCTTGTCGGCGCCGAAGGACGGGTTCTCGCCCTACTTGGTCCGAACGGAGCCGGCAAGACGACGCTCGTGCGGGCGCTTGCGACGCTGTTGCGACCCGACGCTGGACGCGCGGTCGTGCTTGGGCACGACGTGGTCGCCGACCCGCTGGGGGTGCGGCGGGAGATCGGCCTCGCGGGCCAGTTCGCGGCGGTCGACGAGGTGATGACCGGGCGCGAGAACCTGATCATGGTCGGGCGGCTCTACCACCTCGGCCGGGTCGAATCCCAGCGCCGGGCCGGCGAGGTGCTCGAGCGGTTTGGTCTCTCTGATGCGGCCGACCGCCGGGCTGGGACGTACTCGGGCGGAATGCGGCGTCGACTCGATCTCGCAGCGACGCTGGTCGGCCGGCCACGGCTGATCTTCCTCGATGAGCCGACGACCGGGCTCGACCCGCGAAGCCGCGCGCAGCTGTGGGAGATGGTCGAGCAGCTGCGCGACGAGGGGACCTCGATCCTGCTGACCACGCAGTACATGGACGAGGCGGATCAGCTCGCCCAGCAGATCGCGGTGATCGACGGCGGGAGGATCGTCGCCGAGGGCACGGCGTCGACGCTGAAAGAGCGGGTCGGGCGCAGCCGGTTGCTCGTTCGACTGGCCGAGCGTGACCGCACCGAGGAGGCACGCGCCGCGCTGGGGGCGCTCGACGGCGACGGGCCGCCCGAGATCCTGGCGCCGGGCGAGTTGTCGCTCGCAATGAGCGCTGACGATCTGCCCGCGCGTGCGGTTCGGGCGCTCGATCGGATCAACGCCGGGATCGTCGGGATCGAGGTTCGCACCCCGACGCTCGAGGAGGTGTTCTTCGCGCTCACGGGGCGGCGCACCGACGGCGAGCGACGGACCGAGGAGGCCGCGTGACCCGAGTCTCTCCCCGCGAGGCGTTGTCCGACGCGCTGGTGATGGCACAGCGCGAACTCGGCGCGACCCTGCGCAAGCCTGCGCTGCTGGTCGTCTCGATCGTCCAGCCGGTGATGCTGCTCTTGATCTTCCGCTACGTCTTCGGCGGCGCGATCCGCACGCCAAACGGCAGCTACGCCAACTACCTGCTCCCCGCGATCCTTGTCCTGACGGGGATCTTCGGCTCGCTGATGACCGGGATCGGGATCTCGGAGGATCTCGCCAAGGGTGTCGTCGACCGGCTGCGGTCGTTGCCGATGGCCCGCGCCGCGCCGCTGGTCGGGCGGACGCTGTCCGATCTCGTCCGCAACGCGGTCAGCCTTGTTGTGATGCTCGGGGTCGGTTACTTGGTCGGATTCCGGCCGAACCAGTCGATCGATCGATTCCTGGCCGCGATGGCGCTGGTCCTTGCGTTCGCGTACGTGTTCTCGTGGATCTCGGCCACGATCGGGCTGCTCGCCCGGGACCCGGAGACCGCCCAGTCGCTCGGCTTCATCTGGGTGTTCCCGTTGACGTTCGCGAGCTCGGCGTTCGTGCCGACTCACAGCATGCCGGCCGCCATCCAGGCGTTCGCGCAGGTCAACCCGATGACGCTGTCTGTGGACGCAGTTCGCGCGCTGACGGTGGGCGGACATGCAACGACGCCGTTGTTGGGGTCGCTGGCGTGGTTCGCGGCGTTGCTGCTTGTCTTCGTACCGCTCGCCGTGTCGCGCTATCGCGCACTCGAATAGGCGAGAGGAGCGCCCCCGGCAGGACTCGAACCTGCGACCCACGGCTTAGAAGGCCGTCGCTCTATCCAGCTGAGCTACGGGGGCCTGGCGATAGCAGCTTCGCCCAAAGGGCGTTGGCCACGACCGATGCCGTGGCCCAATTGTGGCCAATCGCCTCGACGGCACGGTACTGCTCTGGCATCTATACGCTAAGCGGCGGGACATGCGCTACTGCACCAGCTGCGGTACGTCGGTGTACGAGGGTCAATCGTTCTGCGGTGACTGCGGCATCGATCTCAGCGCACAGCGCGAGGAACCGCCGACGCAGTCGGCTGGCACGGGACCCCAGCCGCCGACTACGCACCGGACTGGCTCCCCGTGGGGCGGCGCCGTCGTGATGATCATCGGCGTGATCATCGCCGTCGTCGTTTCGGCCAACGCCGCATCACAGGGCTCACGAGGTGGGGTTGAAGCTGGCGTGATCGTCGGCTACGCGTTCGCGATCGTGGGCTTCTTCAGCGCGCTGATGGGCCTGGTCGACTACGCGCGCCGGCCGCACCCGCCTCGCGACACGGCCGTGCCCTTGGTGCGAATGACTGCGGGCGCGAACCGCTCGCCCGTTTCCGAATCGCAGCAGCCACCGCCCCGCGATCCGAGCCCGGCGTAACCCTGAATCCCAGGGCCTCGTCCGGTAACACGTGGCGCTACAGCGGCTTGACGGCCCGACGGGCGTCAGGCGGGTGCGGCAAGCGCCAGGCCCTGGGTGCGCATGGCCCTGCGGTACGCGACCGCGACGGCGTCGAACTTGAGGTGCATCTCGTCCGCCAGGTCGAACGGAACCTTCTCCGGTCGTTGTGACTCGACCACCTGGCGATCCTGCTCGAAGATCGTGTCCTCGAATTGCTGGAGCACCTCCGGCGGCTGGTCGCGATCGTAGTTGCGTCCGATCACGAGGTGTCCCACGCACGCCTCGTCGCCGACGGGCTGAGAGGCGAAGAAGTAGACCATCCCGCGCTCGCTGCCCCAGTCCAATCGGAGCACGATCGTGTACGGAAGCTGAAGCTGGTAGCGGCTGTGGCGCTCCGGCGCTACGCGCTCCTGATTGGCGAAAACCGGGAACTCATCGCTGTTCGGCGCCTCGGGTCGCACCACGTCATAGCGCAGGATGTGCCCGTCGGTCTGCACCGAGTGCTTCGGCACGACGGGGCGTTCAGGATCGCCGAGCAGGCCGGGGTGAACCCACGGGAAATGGCCGAAGTCGGTGAAGTTCTCCACTTGCCGCGAGGCGTCGCAGCGCCACGAGTATGGCCCGCAGTAGACCCGCTGCCAATCGTCGGCCGACTCGAGCTCGGGTACCTCGGGCAGGGGCCAGCGCGGCTCGGCCAACGCCACCCACAGCATCCCGTAGCGCTCCTGGCACATGTACGCCGCGACCTGCGCCTTGCCGGGCACACGCGAGGGATCTGCGAGCTGCGGGATCGCCTTGCATCTGCCGTCGTCTCCGTAGCGCCAGCCGTGGTACGCACACATCAGCTGGTCGCCGACCACTCGCCCCAGCGAGAGCGAGGTTCCGCGATGGATGCAGACGTCGCTGAGCGCGCGAGCGGTGCCCGCGGAGTCTCGCCATAGCGCGAGCGCCTCTCCCAGCAGGATCGCCCTGCGCGGCTCGGCCCCTAGATCGTGCGCATACGCGACCGGGTGCCAGCAGCTGCGCAGCGCCTGCGAGTCGGGGATGGCCGCGGGGGCCGAGCTATCCGGTGCCGTCGAGAACATTCTGTGAGTCGGGGCGGCCGGATTCGAACCGGCGACCTCCCGCTCCCAAAGCGGGTGCGATACCAGGCTTCGCCACGCCCCGCTAGACGCCAGACGAGTCTATCCCCCAATCCTCCCGGACCCGGTCGATCCAAGCTTGGAGACGGGCTCGCAACGGCGTGTCGTTCGCGGTAACCGACAGCACGCCGTGCTCGCATCGCCAGATACGGCCTCGCAGCTGGCCGCTGTTCGATTTCCGCTGCAACCTGATGATCGTCCCTTCGATGCCCAAGACCTCCGCCCAATAGGCGCAAAGCGTGTCGAGCTCCTGGTCGGCGTGGTATTGCAGCGCATAGTCGAGGCGCTTTGGTCGTCAGCTTCTGACTCCAGCCTGCGGCCATCGCGACCACACGTTCATCCGAGTTCCCGATGCTGACGCGATTGCGACTTCGTTTGTATCCCTCGGCGATGTAGAGCACGACGAAGTCGCGGAAGGTCGGCAAGGAGATCAGCTGCGAATACTCGGCGCAACCTGCCGGTACGCGTCCTCCCGGAGCCGCCGCCACTTGTCCTGCATCGCGAGGTTGCCGTTCCGCTGGCCCACCGACCACCGTGGCTCCCGACCCAGAGATAGATCCTTGACCCAGTAGTAAACGGTGGTCTTCGGCACCGCCAACCGCTCCGCGAGCTCGTCGATGGACAGCGCCTTCTTGATACGAAGCTCACGCGCCCGCTCCGGTAGATATGCCGGATATGCCATCGCTCTCGAACGTAGGTTCGCATGCCATTCGGACGGAACGCCGGCTGCCGCGTCCGTCGCGTAGGCTCCGGCGCCGCCGATGGCCGACATTCAGCCCCTCCGCGCGTTGCACTACGACCTTGAGCGCACCGGGGGTCTCCAAGACGTGCTCGCTCCCCCCTACGACGTGATCGACGAGACGGAGCGTGCCCGGCTCGAGGCGCGCTCGCCCTACAACGCGGTTCGCATCGACCTGCCGGTCGGCGAGGACCGGTATCGGGCAGCCGCGCGCACGCTTGCGGCCTGGCGCGCCGAAGGGGTGGTCGTCCAGGATCGCGAGCCCGCGGTGTGGCCGCTCGAGCAGACCTACGTCGGCCCCGACGGCGGCGAGCGCACCCGGCGCGGCTTCCTCGCGCGTGTTCGCGTGGAGGACTACGGGCCCGGCCGGATCCGTCCGCACGAGCGCACCCATCCGGCGCCGAAGGAGGATCGCCTGGAGCTGATGCGGGCGACGCGGATGAACCTCTCGCCGATCTTCTCCCTGTTCAGCGACCCCGAGGCCGGCGTGTGGCGGGGCCTCGAGCCCGCGACCACAGGCGCACCGTGGGCACAGGCGACCGACGACGGCGGAACCGTCACCCGGCTCTGGCGCGCCGACGACGCTGACGCAATCGCGGCGGTCCACCGGACGCTTGGCAGCGCTGAGCTCCTGATCGCCGACGGCCATCACCGCTACGAGACCGCCCGTACGTATGCCGATGAGGTCGGCGGGGAAGGTCCGCAGCGCTACACGCTGATGTGCCTGGTTGCCCTGGAGGACCCGGGCCTGACCGTGTTTCCGACCCACCGCCTCCTGCGCGGCGTGCGCCCGGATCAGCACGAGACGCTCGCCACGGCGATCAGACGAGACTTCGAGATCCAGGAGCTTCCCGATACCGCGCAGCTCGCTCCGGGCGCCGAGGGCGGCGTCCGCTTCGGCTACATCGACTCTCATTTCCAGCGTCCGTTCATGCTCACGCTCAAGGACCCGGCGATCGCCGACGCTGCGCTCCGCGGACACGCCGAGCCGTACCGCCGCCTCGACACCGCGGTGTTCGAGGCGCTGATCCTGAGAGGCGCCCTCCAGATGACCGACGGCGACATCGACCACCTCTCAGGCCTCCGCTACGCGCGCGACTTCGACGAAGCGCTCCGGCTGGTTCAGACGCGCGAGTGGGACGCGGCGTTCTTCATGGCGCCCCCGCCGATGGAGCAGGTCCAGGCCGTCGCGGCCGCGGGGGAGCACATGCCGCCCAAGTCGACCTACTTCTATCCCAAGGTCCCCACCGGCTTGGTCTTCAACCCGCTGGAGTAGCACAGGGAGGGATCGACGATCAAGGCCATCGCCCACCGCACCTCGAGGACATCGTTCACACATCGCGTCGACATCCGTCAGCACGAGCTGACCATCGATGAGCCCGTCGAGCAGGGCGGCGAGGACAAGGGCCCGAGCCCTCAGGAGCTGCTGGCGGCAAGCCTTGCGTCCTGTACCGCCGTGACGATCGAGATGTACGCAAAGCGCAAGGGCTGGGACATCGGCCCCGTCGAGGTCGAGTGCAACTACGAGCCGGCTGAGCGGGGAAAGCCGACCAGCTTCGAGCTCGTGCTGCGCTTGCCGCTCGGTTTCACCGAGGAGCAGATCGACAGGTTGCGAGCCATCGCCGCGAGGTGTCCGGTCCACCGGACGCTCGCGGGCGAGGTCAGCTTCGACGAGCGCGTCGAGCTGATCGACCCAGCCGCCGGGTAGCGATCACCGAAGGAGCGCATCAGCCGTCGACAACGTCGACTCCCGCTTCGCGCAGCTCCTCCACCGCGCGCTCCCCGTCCCCCGGCGTGACCTCGACCGCCCGGGTGGCGTCGCGGTGCACGACCACATCGAACCCAGCGCGCTTGGCATCGAGCGCGGTCGCCTTCACGCAGTAGTCGAGGGCCAATCCTGCCACGTGCACGGTGTCGACGCCGTGCTCTCGCAACAGCTGTTCGAGACCCGTGTCCTCGAAACCGGAGTAGCCCGGGCGATCTGGGTCGCGCCCGGTGTCGACTATCGCATCGATCTGGCTGCGATCGACCCCGGGATGCAGCTCGGCGCCAGGCGTCCCACGCACGCAATGGACCGGCCACGGTCCACCGCGTTCCTCGAACGACCAATGGTCGGCTGGATGCCAGTCGCGGGTAGCGACCACGAACGGCGCCGCCTCGGCCAGCCGATTGATCGGCTCGACCACCGCATCGCCTTCGGCAACCTCGAGAGCGCCTCCGGGGCAGAAGTCGTTCTGGACGTCCACGACGATCAGAGCCTCCATCCCGTGCCCAATATAGTCGCGCGATGAGCGCTCGCGCCGAGTCGCTGCGCGAGGGCCTCAGGCGCGTCCTTCTCGACCCGCAGGAAGCGATGGGGGTCGCCGTCGCCGGCCGCACACGGGCGGCGGTGCTCGTTCCCCTGTACGTCGAGCGCGGCGAGATTCATGTGGTGCTCACCCGGCGACGCGCGGATCTGCGCCGGCACCCCGGAGAGATCTCGTTCCCGGGCGGTCGCCACGAGCAAGGAGAGCGGGACCTCGTCGCGACCGCACTCCGCGAGGCGAAGGAGGAGATCGGCCTGCCGAGCGAAGGGGTCGAGATCGTCGGGGCGCTGACGCCGACCGCGACCATCGCCACGGGCTATGCCGTCTATCCCTTCGTCGGAGTGATAGAGCCCGGGATGCGGTGGACCCTCGCGCCGCGGGAGGTCGACGAGGTCATCGAGCGGTCGCTCCCCGCGCTGCGAGCCCGCTTCGGCCGCCGGACGCTCATCCGTCGCGGGTTGCCAATCCGAACCGATGCCTACGCCGTCGGCGAGGACCTGATCTGGGGTGCGACAGCTCGGATCCTCTCGGACCTCCTCGGGCGTGTCGACCGAGTGACCGCGCCGGGGCCGCCCGACGGCGACTCGCCGGCACGTTAATCCCGCGCGAGCAATCCCTGCACGGCGCTCGCGGCCTCGACGAGCCACGAGGCATGACTCCCAGGATCGGAGCCGAGCAGCACGTGGGGTATCCGCGAGTCGGTGCAAACCCGCTGAACGCGTGCTGCGCCCGCGCGCAGCACGGATGGATCGACAGCTCCGGCCGCCTCGTAGACGATCCCGCGAACGGTGGAGTCGATCATCCGTGTCAGCAGCATCTCGAGCCGCGGCCCGTGCAACGCGGCTAGAGCCGAAGCCGAGCCAGAGGCCGAGCCAAGCAGGACGCACGCGACCGCGACGTGCTCGAGCGCGGGCGCCAGCGTCGCCACGCGGTCAGGATCGCCGACCACGGCCTCGGCGCCCGACACCTCGATCGCCTTACAGCGCCCGGGGTCGCGCGTCGTGCCCCGCACCGCGTGCCCGCGCTCCACCAGAACGCGAGCCAGCGCGGTGCCTCTGCAGCCGCAGCCGATGATCAGGCACCGCGCCATCCCCCTACCAGGCTGCGCTCACCGCTCCGCCGAGCCGCCGGTCTCCCGTGGGCGCTCTGAGGTCCGCATGTGGCCCATCAGATCGTCCAGGTTCTCGATCGTCAGCTCCTGCTCTCCTCTGGCACGACGCCGGGCGTTGTGCGCCGCGAGCATCTGGTCCAGATCCTCCGCTTCCAGCGCTTCGCGCGTTTCATTGATCTCTCGGCTCGACCGGAGTCCCAGCTGCTCGGCGCCGGAGCCCGGGTAATACCTACCGAGCAGCCACACCGCCGCCGCCACGGCGATGGCGCCACCTAGCAGGACAAGCACGAGCGCATCCACCTCGGCCGAGTCTATCGGGGTGAGTGGGCCGCAACTCCCCGGAGAGCTCAGTGTTACTACCGGCCGAAGCCATCACCGTGTACAAGCCGGGCGCGGTGGGCTCGAAGAGCACCAACGACAGCAGTAGAGGAGGCAACATGCGCCTACGCTTTGCTGTGCTGGCGTCGCTGTTCACTGCGCTCGTGGCACTGGCCGTCCCGGGTGTGAGCACCGCTGCGCCGAGGCACAACCACGGTCTGACCATCAACGCCACTCCGCACCGGATTCTTGCGGGCGAGTCGGTGCTGATCTACGGCCAGCTGAACGACCCACCCGTGGGCGGACAGACCATCGTCCTGTATCACCACATTCCCGGTATTCCGGGATACACCCGGGTACAAAGCACAACCACACTTCCCAACGGGTTCTATGAGTTCACTCGCGCCGAGAATGTGGTGATGACAAACCGCAGCTGGTTCGCCCGCGAGGAGGGCGGTCGCCACGTGCACAGCCGCACGATCTACGAACGGGTGGAGGCGCTGGTCAGCCTGAGCGCCAGTCAAACCTCACAGTTCACCAGAATGCCGATCGTGTTCACTGGCCATGTCACTCCCAACCATGCGTTCGAGCCCGTCTTCCTTCAGGTCCTTACGGGCGCAACCGACGAATGGCACACGGTGAAGGCGGGGCTGCTCGGGCCAGGCTCCAACTACGCGATCGCGTATCGCTTCAGATTTCCGGGGGTGTATGCAGTGCGTGTCGTGTTCCGTGGAGATTTCCGCAACGTCAGGGGTGAGTCGGATCCGGTGGCGGCTACGATCCAGCAGGCTCAGATCGCTGACTTCACGATCAATTCATCGAGTCCGATCATCGCCCACGGCCAGACGGTGATGATCTCCGGAGTCCTCTACCAGCCGTTGAGCAAGACTCCCGAGCCAAGCACTCCGGTCACATTGTTCGCGCGCCTACCCGGCGGCTTGTTCGTCCCGGTCGGCGACACGAACACGGCATCTGATGGAAGCTACAGCTTCACCCAGATGCCAACAAACAACGCGATCTACCAGGTGCGTACGACACTCGCCCCGCACCGCCACAGCGCCGTGCTGTACCAGGGCGTGCGGGACGCTGTCACCCTGACGGCGAGCGCCGGCAGCGTGAAGGTGGGCCAGACGGTGACGTTCAACGGCACGGTCCTTCCGGACAAGGCCGGCGACGTCGTCTACCTCCAGCGGTTGGGCAAGGACGGCGACTGGCACACCGTCGAGCTCGGAATCGTCAAGGGCAACTCATCGTTCGCGTTCTCGTGGACGTTCGGCAATACCGGCACCGAGGTGTTCCGCGCCCGGATGCCGGGCGATCCGCTGAATGTGGGTGGGGTGTCCTCTCCGGTGATCATCACGGTGACCCCGGCGCCCTCGCCGGTGGTCCTTCCCCCGGCTTCGTAGGGGCGAGGCGCAGTCCAACGGCTTCCGGCCCCCGCCGCGCCGGCGGGGGCCGGTCGCCGCCTACTCCTCCACGGCCCACAGCCGCCAGCGCCCTGGAACTCCCTTCAGCTCCCGCTCGCCGCGGTCGCTGAAGCCAATCCGGGATCCGACCACGAGGTCCTTGACAGTCCCGGACACGAGCACCTCGCCCGGCTCGGCGAACGCGACTACTCGGGCACCGATGTGGACCGCGATGCCCCCGACGTCGGCGCCGAGCAGCTCGACCTCGCCCGTGTGGACGCCGGTTCGCAGCTCCATGCCCCGCTCGTGGGCGGCGTCTCGAAGCGCGACAGCGCAGCGGATCGCGCGCGCGGGGCCGTCGAAGGTCGCGAGGAACCCGTCGCCGAGCGACTTGATCGAGCGCCCGCGATGTCGCGCCAGCTCACCGCTGGCCGCTTGGTCGAAGGACTCGAACATCTCACGCCAGCGCCGGTCCCCGACCTCCGCGGCGGTGCGCGTCGAGTCGACGATGTCGGCGAACATCACCGTCGCCAGCACCCGCTCGAGGTCGCGGGGTTGCCTTGCGCCGGTGAGGAACTCCTGGATCTCCTCGATCAGGACCTCCTGCCCGGAGGCGAACGGTAGCGTGTGCCTGCCGGGCAGCTCCACGAGTCGCGCTCCCGGCACAGCCTCCGCGAGATAGCGCGAATGCCGAATATCGATGAATCGGTCTTCGGGCCGATGCAGGACGAGCGTGGGCGCCTGAATGGACGGCAGGACGGGGCGTACGTCGGTCTCACTGTGCATCCGCTGCAGCGCGGCTGCAGTCGCGGGGCTCGCCGCCAGGCGCTCGAGGCGTCCCGCCCAGTCGCGCAGCCGCTCGCCGGCGCGGCCTTCTCCTGTCAGCGCGAGCACCCTTGCTCCGGAGCCCCAATCCGCCATCAGGGCCGCCACGCTGGCCTCGCGCTGCTCGCGGGTCGGCGGCCAGTCATAGCCCGCCGTGGCAGTGGTCCGGGGCATCGCCTCGTACAGCAGCAGCGCGCTGGTCCGCTCGGGGTGTGTGGCTGCGAACAGCGACGCCATCGCCCCAGCCTCGAGCATTGCGAAGAGCGCCGCTCGCTCCGAGCCGACAGCATCCATCACGGCCACGACGTCGTCCATCTGCTCCTCCAGCGCGGGAGCGCCGACCACCGGGTCCGAGAGCCCGGTGCCACGCCGGTCGAACATGATCAGCCGCGAGAACGACGCCAGTCGCTGGAACAATTTGGCGACGGACGGCTCCTCCCACACGTGCTCGACCTGCCAGATCCAGGTCGGGACCCAGATCAGGTCGACCGGGCCCTCGCCCACGACCTGGTAGGCGATGTGGGTGTCGCCGCTGCGCGCATATCTGGTCCTCGGAACCACCGCGCCGCCAGCCTACTCATCGCGACAAGAACTCTCGCCGAGCGGCCCTGCGCTAGCGTGCGGGCGATGGACTTCGAGCTAACCGACGAGCAGCGCCTGATCCGCGAGACCGCGCGCGCCTTCACCGACAACGAGATCGTCGAACGGGCGCGTGAGAACGACCGCAACGAGCACTTCGACCTCGAATTGATCGCCAAGCTTGCCGACCAGGGGTACCTCGGCGCGATCGTCCCACGCGAATACGGTGGGGCCGAGCTCGACTACCTCACGTACGCACTGATCGTCGAGGAGGTCGGGCGTGGCTGCTCGGCGATGCGGACCGTGATCTCCGTGCAGACCTCGCTCGTGTGCTCCTCGATCTTGCGATGGGGCACCGAGGAGCAGAAGCAGCGCTACCTGCCGAAGCTCTGCTCCGGGGAGTGGCTGGGCTGCTTTGGCCTAACCGAGCCCGATACCGGCTCCGACGCTGCCAACCAGAAGACCCGCGCGACGAAGGTCGACGGCGGCTGGCGGATCAACGGCGCGAAGATGTGGATCTCGATGGGCGACTACGCGAAGCTCGCGCTGATCTTCGCCCAGACAGACCCCGAGAAGGCGCATAGGGGCCTCGCCTGCTTCCTCGTGG
>CATPBV010000033.1 GCA_955652345.1 uncultured Solirubrobacteraceae bacterium
GTCACGCGATGGGGACGCTCGAACCGCACCGTCTCGACCGTGGTGGTTGTGAGCGGCCCGACCTTGGTGAAGTGCGCGGCCAGGACCATGTCGGTGCCGCGTTCGAGGACCCGCAGCTTGTCGTTCATCGCCCGCGGCGTCCGTCCAAGGTAGGGAGCGGCGATCACATCGAAGATCACCTCCGCGGGTGCATCGATCGTCAGCGTGATCGGCCCGAGCGGGCGGATGCGCCGACCCAGCTCGAGGTCCAGAGTGAGAGCCCCGCGTACGACCAGGACGTAACCACCCACAAACGAGGCTGCTGCGGTCAAGAGCCCGGGCGTTCGTCGCACCGTGACAGGATGGCGTACGTCGCCGCAGCGCAACCCGGGAGGCACCCATGAGCACGACAACCACCCCAGCTACGCTCGACGTCGATCGCGCCCGGTCAGGGTTCTCGGCACTGGCGCGCGAGGTCGCCGGCAAACCGGCGCGGTTCTTCGACGGCGCCGGCGGCTCGCAGGTGCCGGACAGCGTGATTGACGCGATCGCCGGCTACCTGAGGCACTCAAACGCCAACGAGGGCGGCGTATTCGTGACCTCGCAGGCAACGAACCGGGTGCTCGAGTCGGCACACGCCGCGGCCGCGGACCTGCTCGGCGCTAAGCCCGCGGAGATCGCCTTCGGCGCGAACATGACGACGCTGAACTTCCTGCTCACGCACGCCTTGGGTAGGACCCTTGCGGCGGGAGACGAGATCGTCGTCACCCAGCTCGACCACGAGGGGAACGTCAGCCCCTGGCGGCTGCTCGCGGAGGATCGCGGACTGGTCGTGCACATGGTCGGAATGCACGAGCACGACGGCACGCTGCGGATGGACGAGCTCGAGCGCGCGATCGGCGAGCGCACTCGCGTCGTCGCCTTCCCGCTGGCCTCGAACGCGATCGGCACCATCCCGGACGGCGCGCGGATCGTCGAACTCGCGCACCGCGCGGGGGCCCTCGCATGGGCCGACGGGGTCCACGCCGCGCCCCACCTCGCCCTCCACTTCGCCGAGCTCGATCTCGATGTGCTCCTGTGCTCGCCCTACAAGTTCTTCGGCCCGCATCTCGGCATCGCCGCGATCCGCGAAGAGCTCGCGCTGAGATGGCCGGCCGATCGTGTCGCCCCGGCGGCACAGACGCCCGCGGGGCATCGCTTCGAGACGGGCACGCTCAACCACGAGGCGCTCGCAGGACTGTTCGCGGCCGTCGACTACGTCGCCGAGCTGAGCCCGCTCGAAGGCACCCGCCGGGCGCGGCTGCTCGCCGCCTACGCCGCGATCGGGGAGCACGAACGAGCGCTCTCGCTGCGATTCCTGAACGGCGCGGCGGGGATCGACGGTGTGACGGTCCATGGCAATGCCGACGTCACGCGGGTGAGCGAACGGACACCCACGTTCCTCGTGACGCTGGCGGGGCAGGAGCCGGTGCACACCGCCCGGGCCCTCGCGGAGCGGGGTTTCTTCGCCTGGCATGGTGACTTCTACGCGCCCGGCGCCATCCGCGGGGTCGGGCTCGGCGATGCCGGCGGCGTCCGGCTCAGCTTCCTGCACTACAACACGGCCGAGGAAGTCGATGACCTCCTCGCCGCGCTGCGGGAGCTCGCCTGAGCGGGCGGCTGTCACAAGATCTCGCCTGCCCGGAATAACCGTTCGTGATGCTGCAATCGGGCAACGTCCGCGCGACCAGTGAGCAACTGCTTGTCCGCACGAGCGATGACCCTGAAGCGTTCGGTTCCTTCTATGACCGCTTCGAGGCTGACGTTCTCGCCTTCGTCTACCGCGCCACCCGGCGCGCGGACATCGCGGCCGACCTGACCGCCGAGATCTTCGCCGCGGCATTGGCCTCAGCGGGCGCCTTCGATCCAACGCTCGGAACCGCGCGGGCTGGCTGTTTGGCATCGCTCGCCATAAATTGGCTCAGCTCTGGGAGCGAGGACGCGTGGAGGACAGCGCCCGCAGACGCCTCGGCTGTGAGCCGCTGGCGATCACTGACGAGCTGCTCGAACGCATCGAGCAGCTCGGCTCGAACGGCTCGGTAAACACCCTCGCGCTCCCGCTCCTGGAAGACCTGCCGCGCGACCAGCGCCTCGCGATCGAAGGACGCGTGCTCGAGGAGCGCGACTACTCGGAGCTCGCGGTGACGCTGTCGTGCTCGGAGAGCGTCGTGCGGCAACGGGTCAGCCGCGGGCTCAGAACACTCAGACGGCGACTGGAGCAGACGCGATGACCTACTGGCCTGAACTCCGAGACTCGCTGATGACCGCGGCGCGGCGTGAGTACGCGACGGGGCCGCCCGTCCCGCAGCCGACCGCCCCGCGCCGCAGAGTTCCTCTGATCGGACTTCCTCGGCTGAGCAGTGTCGGCCTGCTGCTCGCGACGGCCACGGCGATCGCCGTTGCGGTCGTCGCGCTTGTCGTGGTTCGCCATGCCCCCCAGTCGCCGGTCTCCGGCGGCACTTCGGGCGCGCGTGTAAGCGAGCGCGCTGCGCGGAAAGTCGCCAACGAGGTGCTTCGTCAGCTCGCCCTTCCCCCCGGGGCGGTCGGATTGCAGCTCGTTCGGGGCACTCCATACCAAGTCTGGACGCCCGCCGATGTGATCGCGACGCCGCAGCACGTCGACGCGTTTCGGGTGTGGCACCTGCGTGCTCGGTCTGAGGACGTGATCCGCTTCATCGAAGCGCACCCGCCGGCAGGCTCGAGCCTCACGAAGATCTCGGAGGGAGGCACGGGGTCGACACCATCGAAGCTCGTGATCTTTCAGGCGACGTTCTTCTTCAGCTTCCCCGGAGACTCGAGTACCCGCATCTTCCGGGAGCTTGCCGTGGAGGTCTTCCCCACGCGCAGCGGCGGCACCATCCTCCGCGCGGACGGGGAAGCCGGCTGGCTCTATCCGCGAGATCAGATTCCCGCCAACGTCGACCGGCTCGAGGTCACCACGGCGCGGGTCCGCGGCCAACACGTGGTGAAACGAACGATGTCGATCACGTCCCGCCGGAGGATCCAGAACCTCATTGCGACCGTGAACGCGCTACCAGGCGCGCCCCCGACAGGGTTTGAGCGGCCGAAGCGTGGAGGCCCGCGCTGTTTCAGCAATCACTTCATCAACTTCATCACGTTCGACTTCTACGCGGGAGGCCGTGCCCAGCCAGTCGCGAGCGTGGGATATGTCCCCTCCTGCGGCTTGGCTAGCCTGATGGGTCGACTTGTGCCCGGCTGGCCGGATCGCGGTCTGAATCTGAGGGTGGGCTCCGAGTCCAGAGAGCTCATGTCATTCGCCGCGAGGATCCACTAGACGAGACCCGTCGGACGACGGCGTCAGCAGGCAGTCCCACGAGCTCCGCGCTGCGCTCCCAGAGCCCGCGAGCGAGCTCGTCGTCCTGCGCCTGGGCGCTAGGGACCGCCACCTTCTCGTCCTCGATGTACTGGCCGGTAAGGGACGCGGCGTCATCCGATAGCGCGAGCCACATCAGCGAGCGGGCGCCCCGCTCCGGTGAGCGGAAGAACGGGCCGCCGAGCGTCGTGAGCACCTTCCAGATCCCGTTGTCGTTCTTGCCGAAGCCCGTGCGAACCGTGCCGGGGTGAAAGCAGTTGGCGCGCAGCTCCGGCGCGCGCCTGGCCAGCTCGCGCGTGAACAGGATGTTGCACAGCTTCGAGGTGCCGTACACGCGCATCGCGCTGTAGGACTTCTCGGACTGAAGATCGGCGAGATCCAGGCGCCCCGACTCGTGTGCGTCGGAGGCGGTGGTCACGACACGGCCGCCGCCGAGACGATCGCGCAGCAGGTTGGTGAGCAGGAACGGCGCCAGATGGTTGAGCGCAAACGTCTGCTCGAAGCCCTCGGAGGTTTCCTTGCGGGAGGCGAACAGCGCCCCGGCGTTGTTGGCAAGCACGTCGATGCGCTCGTACCTCGCTTGTAGCTCGTCGGCGAGCGCCCGGACACTCGACATCAGCGCGAGGTCGGCGACGTGCTGATTGACGGGTGCGCCGTCGCCGGCAGCCTGCGCTTCCTCTGCCACCGACCTGACACGCTCGGGCTCGCGGCCGACGACCGCAACTTCGGCTCCCCGTTTGGCGAGCTCGATCGCAGCAGCCCGGCCGATGCCGCGAGTAGCGCCGGTGATCACGACGAGGGTCACGTAGTGAGTGACTGTACATCGGTAACCCGGGTGGGCAGGCGGGAGGATCGAGACACCAGCTAGCCCCGGGGTGATGACGCCAGCCGCCTCCATTGTCGATTCCAGGCTCCTCTGGGACGCTCGATCGCAGCCCGAATCGACCCAATGGAGGACAGCGATGGAGCGGAATATCGCCGAACAAGCCGGAAGATGGAGTGCGTCGCATTGGAAGACCGCGACCGGCGGATGGCTTGTGCTGGTGGTGATCGCGGTGGTGCTCGGCAACGTGGCCGGGACGGTGAAGCTCACCGGCGCGGAGCAGACGAACGGCGGGAATGCCCGCGCGGCAGCGCTGCTTGACAACGCCGGCTTTCACCAGGCCGCAGGCGAGGCCGTACTCGTTCAAAGCCGGGCGGTCGTCGTGCGCGATCCAGCGTTTCGCCGCACGCTCGCTTGAGTCGTGGCGGCGGTGGGCCACATGCCGGAGGTTCGCAACGTGCGCTCTCCTCTGAACGGGCACCCCGGACAGATCTCGCGCGATGCGCACTCGGCGCTCGTCGAGTTCGACATGCGCGGATCGGCAGGCACCGCTGACACCCGGGTGAAGCCCGTGCTCGACCGGGTGGCATCGCTGCAGAAGGCCATCCCGGGCTTCATCGTCGCCGAGTTCGGCGACGCGAGCTCGAGCTACGCACTGAACGCAACGATCAACCGCGACTTCTCACGAGCGGAACGCATGACCGTGCCGGTCACGTTCCTCGTGCTGCTCGTGGCGTTCGGAGCGTTCGTCGCCGCCGCCGTGCCGGTGCTGCTCGCATTCTCGGCCGTCCTAGGCTCTCTCGGCCTGTTCGCGGTCGTCAGCCACCTGTTGCACGCATCCGGCGCCGCAGGCTCGGTGATGCTGCTGATGGGCATGGCGAAGCACATTGCGAGCATCTTCGGCAAGCTGCGGCTGCCGCA
>CATPBV010000034.1 GCA_955652345.1 uncultured Solirubrobacteraceae bacterium
ACCAGTGACGCTCTCATCCCGGGGGTGCCCATCGTGATTCCGTCGGAGATCGCGATCGTGTTCAGCTCCATCGGCGTCCCTCCGGCTGCTCGGATCCCGTCCTTGACCTTGGCCGCCAGCGCGCGAAGGTGGAAGTTGCATGGCATCGTCTCAATCCAGGTGTTGGCGACCGCCACGAGCGGCTTGCTCAGGGCCTCGTCGTCGTAGCCGATCCCTTTCAGCTGGGCGCGGGCGGGCGCCCGCTCGGGCCCCTCGGTCAGGGCGCGGCTGCGGTGCTTGGGATCGAGGGCCATGGCGGGGCCGGGACTGTAGCGGCACCCGGGCGGGACGAGCCGCGCCAACGTCTCCAGTCGGTGCGGGCGAGGCCATATCAACATCCCGGTGGAGATTCGCTGTCGAGCCGCCCGATACCCATGCGGCAACAGTTTTCGCAAAAGGAACCGATAACCGCCGGATCAACCGACATCGACGCCGCCGGCGTCATCGAGAAAGGGGACTTTCGTGCATCCACCACTACGGCGCAGGCCATCGGGCGCGATGGCCGTGGCGCTCGCCGCGCTGGTCCTGGCGGCATCCGGCACCGCGATCGCCGCGACGAACATGGTCAGCGGCGACAGGCTGATCAAGAAGGGCTCGTTGTCGGGCAATCGCCTGCGCAAGCACACGCTGACCGGAATGCAGATCAACCTGAGCAAGCTCGGGAAGGTGCCGAGCGCTAGCAGCCGAACGGAACGATCGCGGCACAGTCGGGCGGATCCACGGTTAACCACGTTGCCCCGGGGCACTACGTGATCGACGCGGGATCGCGGGTCATCGGGCACGCGCTCTTGATCAGCAACGCCCAGGCCGGCGGCGATGAGGCGTTTCGAGGGGTGTCGACAGCGGGCCCGTGCGGCTCCGGCCCCGATGCGAACTCCTGCGCCTCGCTCGGAGCAGGATCGAATGTTGACGACGGCAATCACTTCTTCGTCGACACGACCGCGATCAACGACAACACCGAAGAGGACCACGCCTCCTCCGTGCTCGTTTATTAGCCGGAGCGCTGCCGCTCAGCCTTTGGCCAGCCCGGCGGGCCCCGGTTCGGCGACCTCGCGCATTCGCGCCTGGTCCCATTGGTGAAGGCGCCACAGGTCGCGCGTGACTCGCTGGGGATCGAGCTGGCGGCCGGGCAGGTGCATGTTCGCCGCCCCGATCAGCTTGCGCTCGTCACCGGTCAGCGCCATCCACTTGGCGAGAACGTCGTCTGAGTCGGGGAGACGGGCACTTCCGTACGGCCGGGAGTGGTCGAGGAACTGAATGCAGTACTCACCCAGGAGCCGGTTGCTCTGCGGCAGGTACGCAAGGATTGGCTTGTGGGGATAGATCAGATACGCGTATGGCGCGGCGCTGCCCGGCGATCCGGGGCCATCGACCTGGGCTCCCCACACCCGGATGAACCCGAGGTCGCGATACATCGCCCACTCCTCGTCGTTCACGCAAGAGCGGAGCAGCGCCCTGGCGCGCTGTTCGGCCCTGCGCTCGCGGCCCGGGTCGTAGCCCATCTCCGGAGCGCGCTGGCGCCTCGCGCGATAGCGGCTCCACGCTTCGCCGGCGCGCGGGATGATCAGATCCGAGAGCAGGGCCAGCGCAACCAGCGCGGTCGCCGCAAGCGCGAGCAGCACCGCGGCCCCGCGGCCTACCTGCCGCCTGCCGCTCGCGGGAAGAAGATCACGCGATCGGCCTCCTTCGGGATTTCCTCGAAGGAAGACACCATGACCGCCTCGCGGCGGCTCGCGTGCCCCGTCACCGGGACCGCGGCCCACATGCCTTGATCCAGCTGGCGGCGAAACTCGTCGATCAGGCGCTGTTGGTCGTCGTCAAGCTCGACGTCGCCCTCCGCGATCAGCACCTCGCCCCGCCCGGGCATCATCCGCAGAAACCGCACGCGGGGATTATGTCAAAGGGCTGCGCCAGTCCTCCTCAGGCCCGTCGCGCCCGCAGCTGGCGGTTCTTCAGGCGGTTGCCGCAGACCGCCATGTCGCACCAGTTGCCCTGCTGGTTGCGCGAGCGGTCGAAGTAAGCCCAACCGCATTCGGGGTTGGCGCAGACCTTGAGCCGGGCCCAGCTGCCGTCCTCCTGGGCGCCTCGGACGATCAGCAGAAGCTCGAACAGGGCGTCCTGCGGTGTGTTGCCTGCGGAGCTCTCGAGCGAGACCGTCCCGTCATTGCCGACCTCCAGGCGCGGGCGCCGAGCCTCGGCGAGGGCTCTCAGCGGCGCGAGCTCATCCGCGCGGACCGTGTGTCCGCCGTTCGACATCAGCATCGAGCGAAGCGCCTGCCGCACGGCCCGAGCGCATCCGAGATCGGCGCGCGCGAGCTCCGAGCCCGGGGCGAGCAGGCCGGCCGACACCAGCCACTTGCGTGCCGTGCCCGGATCGTCGAGCTGGTCGGTGCCCTGTTCGATGTCCTGGGTGTTGACGAACCCCTGCACCATGAGCAGCGGCATGGGCGCGGGCTTGGCCTCACCCCCTGGGTACCAGGCGGGGACGCTGGCGATCGCGGCGGTTCTGCTCGATGTGACCGGCAAGGCGGCTTGACAGGTTAGCATGACCGGCGTATCATGTTTGACGGTCACTGGGACGGGTATTCGGTAAACATGAGATTCGACGACAGCATGCGGCGCTCCTCGCACGGGAAATCACATGGATCGACCAGTCCGCTGATCGCAAGACGGCCTGGCCTTCGCCATCGGCTGTTGGCGCGTCTCCGCTACCGGCGGCTCGATCTGGCGCTCGCCGGCGGCGCGCCACCCGAGCAGGACCCCGCGGTCGCGCTCCGAGCGCGGCGGTTGATCGACCCGTGCAACCGCCGCTCGTTGGCCGAGGCGCTCCGGCGGTTGCTGCGCGAGTCACGCGAGGGATACCAGCTCTCATACGGGCACGTCCACCCCTGCAGAGAGCGTGTGCTAGCCGCGAGTGAACAGCTGGACGAGCTTGCCGACGCGCTCAGCCGTCCGGGTCCGGTCGCCGCACACGGCGTCGCCGAGGCGTTGATCCTGCTCACCGACGGAACCGGGCCGCTCTACAACCCGGTGAGCCGCGCGAACCTCAGCGCGCTGGCCGTCGAGGCCACCGAGGATCTAGAGCTCTAGCCCGAGCACGTTCACCGGCCCCGCTCCCGCCCCGATCTCGCTCAGGCCATCGCGAACGGCCTGGGCGGCTACACGCTTCGCCTCGCGCGCGGCGTCCAGCGGGTCGTCTCCGAGCGCCAGTCGAGCCGCGACGACCGAAGAGTGCGTGCACCCAGAGCCGTGGGCGGCGCCGCTCGGATATCGCTCCCCGGGGATCTCGACCAGTCTCGACCCGTCAAAGAACACGTCGGTCGCGTCCGGGCGGTGACCACCTGTCACGACCACCACCCGAGGTCCGAGCGCGTGGAGCGCGCGGGCAAGCTCCGACGGGTCCGGGTCGGGGTCGGGCGCGCTGCCCGGCCCGGAGGCTGCCGCGAGCAGCGCCTGGGCCTCCGGGACATTTGGGGTGATCACGGTCGCGCGGGGCACCAGCAGGGCAACAAGCATCGCTCGCGCACCGGGATCGAGCAGCTCGGCGCCAGACTCGGCCACCATCACCGGATCGAGCACCACCGGCGTGGCCTCAGGGAGCTCCTCGAGCGCGTGTGCGACGGCCTCGATCGTCGGCTGGTTGCCGAGCATCCCGATCTTGACCGCGTCCACGCCGATGTCGCCCTGGACGGCGCGCACCTGCGCGATGATCGTGTCGGGCGGGACCGAATGAATCTCGGTCACTTCGACCGTGTTCTGGGCGGTGATCGCAGTGATCGCCGATGTGCCATGCACGCCGCATGCGGCGAACGCCTTGAGGTCGGCTTGGATACCGGCGCCGCCCCCGGAGTCCGAGCCGGCGATCGTCAACACCACGGGGATGCGGCGAGTGCTGCCCATCGAGAGGCGAGGTTAGCCGCGAGGCCTGGGGCGAGGTCCGGGAGCGCGGTCAGGGGATGGCTGTGAACCTGCCGCCGGCCCCCCGCCGCACGTAACCCTCGAGCTCGAGCGACGCGAGCGCCGCGAGCCCATCCGCCGCGGACAGGCCCGCGCTGGCGAGCGCGGCGTCGGTGTCCGCACCTCCCGCGATTGCGGACAGGAGCGCCCGTGCCTCCGGGGACACCTCGGCGCGGGGATCGGTAATGGCGGTCCGGGCGCCCGCTCCGAACAGCTGGTCGAGGATGTCCTGCGGGCCTCGCACGATGTACGCACCGCGGGCCAGCAGCGCGTTGGTCCCCGCCGACTGGGGCGAGGTGATCTGCCCCGGCACCGCGCCCACCGGGCGCCCCAGGGCCCGCGCAAACCCGACGGTCAGAAGCGACCCCGACCTGCTCCCGGCCTCAACGGCCACCGTGCTCGAGGCCAGCGCAGCGATGATCCGGTTCCGCGCCGGGAACGTCCACCGCCACACGCTCGCTCCCGGCGGAAGCTCGGAGACGGCGGCGCCGCTGACGACGAGGAGGCGATGGAGCGCCCGCCGGCTCGCTGGGTACGGCCGATCGGCGGAGCCAGGGAGTACCGCAACCGTGGGCATGCCGGCGCCGAGCGCGCCGGCGTGGGCGGCCGAGTCGATTCCCAGCGCCATCCCGCTGATCACGGTGACGCCCGCGCGCGCCACTCCCCGCCCCAGGGAACGCGCGACCTCGAGCCCGTACGGTGACGCTCGGCGGGCTCCCACGATCGCCACGGGGTCCTCCTCCGCGAGCTCGAGAAACCGCTCCAGGTCCCCGGCGACGTGCAGCACCGCCGGCGGGCTCGGCAGCGCGCGCAGGCGCGCGGGGTAGCGCCTCTCGCAGCGGCAGATCGTCTCGATCCCCGCTGCGGCGATGCGATCCCGGGCCGCTTGTGTGTCGAGGGCCGCCAGCTCTCGGCGGATCTGCTCGAGCTGCGGCCCGGTGACCGCCTCGATCAGCCGATCGTCGTCGAGCTCGAGGACCATGTCGATTCGGCCTCGGGCGTGCTCCAGGTGGCCCCCGAGCCTGCTCAGCAGCCATGAGCGGGCCGTGCAGCGCTCGCACGCGCCCCCGCCCGAACGACCGGCCGGACTCACGCCGCGAGGACAGAGTCGGTCGTGGCCCTCTGGCGCAGCGACAGCGCGGTCAGTAGGTCCCCCTGCGTGACCCGCGCGTGATGCTCGAGATCGGCGATCGTGCGCGCCACGCGAAGCACGCGGTGGCGCCCGCGAGCGCTGAGCGCTCCGGCCGCGTACGCCTGGGCGAGTGCGCGCTCGGCGCCGTCGTCCAGGTGCACGCAGCGGCGGACGAGGCGCGCGTCCATCTCGCCGTTGCAGCCAGCGGCCAGTCCTGAGAGGCGCCTTCGCTGCCACTCGCGCGCGTCGGCGACGCGCCCGCGAGCACTGTCCGAGTCAGTCACCGGTGCGGCGCGGAGATCCCGCTCCGAGGGTCGCCCGACGCTCACCAGCAGATCCATCCGATCGAGCAACGGCCCGCTCAGCCGTCGCCGGTGCCGGCGTAGGTCGGCCTCGCCACACTGACACCGATCGCCGTGGCCGGCGAAGCCGCACGGGCATGGGTTGCTCGCGGCGATCAGCATGAACCGAGTCGGGAACAGCAGCGCGCGCTGGCCACGCACGATCGTCACGCACCCGTCCTCAAGCGGCTGCCGGAGCGCGTCCAGGCTCGAGCGCTGAAACTCGGCCAGCTCGTCGAGGAACAGCACGCCGTGGTGGGAGA
>CATPBV010000035.1 GCA_955652345.1 uncultured Solirubrobacteraceae bacterium
GACCACCACTACCACGACGACCACCACGTCGACCGGAACCACGACGACCAGCACGACCAGCACGACGACGAGCACGACGACCAGCACGACTACGGCTCCGAGCACCACCACGACCAGCACAACTCCGGCAGCTCCAGGCCAACCGACCACGGTCGGCCCTGGCAAGGGGCAACCGTCGTCTCATCACCCCGGTGACCGCCGCAAGCACAAGAAGCACAAGAAACACAAGAAGCACAAGCACAAGCACCACAAGCACAAGCCGCCACCCAACAACGGTCCTCCGACTCCTTCGAACCCGACCTTCTCGTTCGCCCTCCCCGGCGCGGCTCCGATCGGCGTTCCCAACTTCTTCATCGACTCGTTCCGGATCCCGCCGTTCCTGCTTCCCATCTACCAAGCGGCGGGAACGCAATACGAGGTGCCGTGGCAGATCCTGGCCGCGATCAACGAGATCGAATCCGACTACGGACGCAACCTGTCGGTGTCGAGCGCAGGCGCCGTCGGCTGGATGCAGTTCCTGCCCTCGACCTGGAAGGCCTACGCCGTCGATGCGACGGGATCCGGCGTGGCCGACCCGTACAACCCGGTGGACGCGATCTTCACCGCCGCCAAGTACCTGCACGCTGCCGGCGCTTCGAAGAACCTGGCGGGGGCGATCTTCGCCTATAACCACGCCGACTGGTACGTGCAGTCGGTCCTGCTCCGGGCGAAGCTGATCGGCGGCATCCCGACGCGGCTGATCGGGGCATTGACCGGACTCGTTGAGGGCCACTTCCCGGTGGCGGCCCCCACCAAGTACGCCGACCATGGCGTCCAGAAGCTCGCGACCCAGAGGGTCAAGGGCGCCAACGCGGCGATCCCGATCGAATCCGACCCAAACAGCACGGGCGTCGCCCTGTTCGCGAAGAAGGGCTCACCGGTGATTGCAGTCAACGATGGCAAGGTCATCGCGATCGGGAACACCAAGAAGCTCGGCTCCTACCTCGAGCTTCAGGACTCCACGGGCAACGTGTACACCTACGCCGAGCTCGGATCGATCCCGAAGCTGTATCCGGTTCCGAAGCCCGTGAACGTGACCGCGGCTGAGATCGCAAGGCAGCTCGCTGTCCCGAGCGCACCGCGGCCGCGGCAGGCAGCCAGCGCCGGCACCCAGCCGACCCCCCCGACCGCGTCGGCGGCGAAGGCGCGCAAGGAATCGAAGGCGACGCACATCACACTCCCGGTCACCAGCACAGCCGCCACGCAGCCGGCGTCGATCCCGGCGCCGCTGGTAAAGGAGCGCCTGTTCGCCTACCCGCAGCGCCCCGCCTCCTACGCGGCCGGCGGGGACCTGCAGATCCAGGCCTCCGCGCCGCAGATCTCGAGCTTCAACGACTACTTCTCCTCCGCCCTGCACCTCGCCAAGAACCAGTACACGCTCAAGCCGCTGAAGGTCGGGTCGGTCGTCGTCGCGGGCACAATCCTGGGACGCATCGGCGCCGCGACCCCGACCAACGCCTCGCATCTGTGGTTCACGATTCGCCCGGCCGGCAAGAACGCCCCGTACGTCGACCCCAAGCCGATCCTCGACGGCTGGAAGCTGCTCGAGGCGACGGCGGTCTACCGCGCTCACCGCATCGACCCATTCTTCGGTCCGGGGGCGAAGAACCCGACGATCGGGCAGATCCTGCTGATGTCCAAGCAGCAGCTCTCGAACCGGATACTGCAGGACCCGCACGTTCGCATCTACGCGTGCGGGCGCCGCGACATCCAGGCCGGTCTGATCGACCGCAGGGTGCTGGCCTCGATCGAGTTCCTATCCGCCTCCGCCCTGCACCCGACGGTCAGCGGGCTCGAGTGCGGCCACTCCCTGACGGCCTCAACGGGCGTCGACGCTGCCGGCGCCACTGGCGCGTCCGTCGACATCTCGGCGATCAACCTCGTTTCGATCCTGGGCCATCAGGGCCCCGGCTCAATAGCCGACATCACCCTACGGCGGCTCCTGACCCTGCAGGGCGCGATGGCGCCGGACGAGATCGTCTCGCTGATGAGCTATAAGGGCCAGCCGAACACGCTGTCGCTTCCCGACCACGCCAACCGCATACAGGTCGCATACACGCCGCTGTTCGGCCAGAACAAGCGACTCTCGGCGGAGATCACGAGCATCCTGCGGCCGGCGCAGTGGATCCAGCTGATCAGTCGCCTCAACCAGATCCCCGAGCCGATCGTTCCGATCTCGCCGAGCAAGTACGCGATCAAGGTCGCTGGTCAGTGACCCGAGTCTTCACTTCGGGGCGCTAGATCCCGAGCCTATTCCGGTTCTCGCAGCTGGAGTTCCCGTGGCCGCTGGGGCCGCCCGACGGTCGCTACCTGGTCCGCGCGCCGAGCCCCGCGCCGCTCGGTGAGCCGACCCATGTGCTGGTCGTCTCGACGCTGAGCGCGCCTCCCCGGCAACCCCATCGCAACACGAAAACTCATGCTCAACCTGAGCCTGAACCTACTCCGGTCTCGACAGGCAGGGTCACGATCGTCGACGTCGAGAGGCCATTCAACGACCATGAAGCCGCACGCGCCTGGCTCGTGAGCGCCGGCGAGGGCGAACTCGCGTCGGACCTCGCGGTGCTGGTCCGAGCGCTTCATGCCTACCGGCTCGCAAGCGCCGATCCGTTGGTTCGCTCCGTGGGGCGCCGCGACGCGCTCGTTGCGCGGATCGGCTTCGGCGCCGGCGAGGAGGTGGCCGACGGACGCTGGACCGACGCGCATGAGCTCCGCCTCGGCGCGACCAAGCGAGGCCGCACCGAGCGGCTCGAGCCGCAGGTCCGGTTCGCGGCAATCCTCACGGGACGCGACCAAGCGCTCGCGTGCGAGGAGCTCGTTCTGCGCGCCCGGCTTGATGTGGAGGAGGGCCGCCCGCGTGAGGCGGCGTTACAGGCGCTGGTCGCGCTCGATGCCGCGCTCGCCGAGCTCGAGGCCGACGCGGCTGGCCCGGCGCTCCGGGAGCGGCTCGAAGAGCTTCGAGCGCGGCGCGAGCAGACCGAGCGGTCAGCCCGGACGGCGGTTACCGGATCGCTCAGCGCCGGCGATCAGGAGGCGATCGCGTTCACGCTTGCGCGGATCGAGGCGGCGCTGCGGGCTCGGAGGGTCGCTCGGGGCTGATGCCCAGGGCCGCGAGCACCGACTCGAGCGCATCGACCACATCCCCGCCGATTCGCACGGACGCGCGACCGTCGAACGGCGTTGGGCCCTTCGTGATGATCGCCACGCGGCCGCCCAGCGCGAGCGTCATCTCGGGCAGCTCCGCGACCGGATAGACCTCGAGCGAGGAGCCGATGCAGATGATCAGCTCCGCCTCCTGCGCCAGTCGCTGCGCGCGCATCAGAGCGTCCGCCGGGAGGCACTCCCCGAACAGGACCACGTCGGGCTTCAGCGGCACTCCGCAATCGCATCTCGGCACGCCACGACCGTCGCTCGCAAGTCTCGCCCGCACTTCGCCGAGCGGGTACCGGCGATCGCACGCGAGACACACCGAGCGGGCGATCGTGCCATGCACCTCGATCAGCTCGCGAGTTCCCGCCTGGGCGTGGAGCCCATCGATGTTCTGCGTGATCACGGCGCCGAGCAACCCCTCGCGCTCGAGCCGAGCGAGCGCCAGGTGCGCCGCGTTCGGCCGCTTGCCGTCGAGCGTCTGGAAGCGCTGCCCGTAGAAGCTCCAGAAGCGCTCGGGGTCGCGACGGAAGGCGTCGATGTGAGCGACCTCCATCGGGTCGACCGACGCCCACAGCCCGGCGCCCGGTGAGCGGAAGTCGGGAATCCCCGACGGCACGGAGATCCCGGCGCCCGTGAGTGCGACCACCGGTGAGCATTCGTGGATCAGCCGCGCCAGCCCCACGACGCGTTCGCCCATCGCGGTCTCCTCGGCGGCTGTACTCCTAGCGGGCACGCCCTGCTCTCGTGCGCGAGTCACCGGCCCTGAAAGCGCGGGGTGCGCTTCTGAAGGAACGCCGAGATTCCCTCGCGCGCATCCTCGGAGGCGAACACGTTCGCGAACCCCTGCTTCTCGGTCTCGATCCCGACGTCGAGCTCGCCCTGCGCGGACACCTGCTTGATCTGCTGGACGGCGAGCGGAGGCTGTGCCGCAAGCTTGCGCGCCCACCCGAGCGCCGTATCGAACAGCTCGTGGTCGGGCACCACGCGCGTCGCGAGCCCGAGCTGGTGGGCCTCCTCTGCGCCGATCGGCTCCCCGGTCAGGTTCATCTCGAGCGCCTTGGCCTCGCCGACCAGCCGCGGGAGCCGTTGCGTGCCACCGAAGCCGGGGATGATCCCCAAGCTGATCTCGGGCTGGCCGAACATCGCCGACTCGGCCGCGATCCTGAAGTCACATGCCATCGCCAGCTCGCAGCCGCCGCCGAGCGCGAGCCCTCCGACAGCGGCGATCGTCACGACGCTCGAGCGCTCCATGGCGCGCAGCAGCTCGTGCATCTGGTCGAGCAGCTGGCGGCCGGCCGTGGCGTCCATCGTCGTGAACGCCTTGATGTCGGCGCCGGCGCAGAACAGCATCGGGTTGGCCGAGGCGAGCACCAGCGCGCGAGCGCTCCGATCGCCGGTGAGCGCATCCCACGCTCGCTGGAGCGCTGCCACGACATCGGGTGAGATCGAATTCGCCGGTGGACGGTCGATCCAGGCGATTGCCACCTCCCCGCGGCTCTCGAGTTTGACCGGACTCTCGTCCCAGCCGGCGTCGGCCCTGGCATAGGGGAAGAATCCCTGGCCGGCCTTGACGCCGAGCCGCCCTTGGGCAACGAGGCGGCGGAGGATCCGGGGCGGCTCGAACGCCTCGCCCCACTCCGTGGCGGCGTGCTCGAGCCTTGCCAGCATCTCGTCGAGTCCCAACTGGTCCGCGCGGGCGAACGGCGGCGGGATGATCCCGGCGCCGGCCATCATCCCGAGGTCGATGTCCCTCATCGACGCGACGCCCTCTTCGAGCACCAGGCAGCTCTCGACGAACGCCTTCAGCGTGAAGCGCTCGACGATTGAGGCGGCGTCCGTCTCAGCCTGCGTGCTCATAGAAGCCCTTCCCGGTCTTGGCCCCGAGGTTCCCAGCGGCGACCAGCTGCTCCATGCGCTCGTGGACGTAGACGCGATCGCCGTACGAATCCCGAAGATGCTTGGCGACATGAAGCACCGTGTCGAGGCCGAGCAGGTCGGTGAGGAAGAAGGGACCCATCGGCGCCGCTTTCGACTCGGCAACGATCCTGTCGAGCTCCTCGACGTCGACCCCGGTCTCCTCCTGGTGGCGCCACAGCTCGGAGATGCTCGCGGTCAGTATTCGGTTGACCACGAACCCCGGGGCTTCGCCGCAGCGGATCGGCAGCTTACGGATGCGCTGCGCGAAGCTGCTCGCCACGCCGGCGGTCTCGGGCGAGGTGTCCTCGCCTTCGACCACCTCGATCAATCGCATCACCGAGGCTGGATAGAAGAAGTGAAACCCGACCACTTTGTCCGGCCGGGCGGTCGCCTCGCCCATCTCGGTGATCGACAGGGACGAGGTGTTAGAGGCGAGGATCGCATGTCCCGGAGTCACCTCGTCGAGCTCGGCGAACACCGCCTGCTTGATCTCCATCCGCTCGGGCACGGCCTCGATCACGAAGTCGACGTCGCCGAAGCGGTTGTAGTCGAGCGCGGGGGTGATCAGGCCGAGCTTGCGCTCGAGCTCTGAGACCTCGAGCTTGCCGGCATCGACGCGGGCCTGCCACACCGACCGAGCCTTGTCGATGCCCTGTTCGACGAACCGCTCTTCGATGTCCTTGAGGATCACCGGAATCTCGGCGTTCGCGATCACCTGCGAGATCTCGCCGCCCATCGTCCCGGCGCCAACGACGGCTGCTTTGAATACGAACATGGCCTCGGGGTCGCTATCGCTGAGTGCCCGGGGAGTCTCGCACAGCAGCC